>NZ_JAPDPH010000080.1 GCF_026013475.1 Micromonospora yasonensis
GCCGCCAAGTGGGCGGAGGGCTTCGTGGCGGCCCCCAAGCCGGGCAGGGCCACCATCCGGGCCGCCGGATCCGCCGGCGCGGAGCGGTCAACCGCCCCCGGCCGGTCGTCCCGGACGCCCCCGCACCGCGCTCGCCTGAGGAGGTACGCCGGGCCATGTCCGCCCTCCAGGCCGGCACCGCCCGGGGCCGCCGGGACGGCGCCCGCGCCGCCGCCGATTCCACCGCCCCGGCCCGGGACCGGGCCGGCGCGCCCTCCCCGTCGGAGCCGGTGCCGGCTCCGGAACCTTCGCCCGCGACTGAGAGGGACGCCTAGTGGTGCACACGACGCGGCAGAACGCCGATCTCGACTGGTTGCTCGACGACCTGGTGAAGCGGGTGCCGGCCGCCCGCCAGGCGGTGGTGCTGTCGGCGGACGGGCTGCTGCTCGGCGCCTCCGCCGAGCTCAACCAGGACGACGCGGAGCACCTCTGCGCCCTGGCGTCCGGCTTCTCCAGCCTGGCCAAGGGGGCCACCCGGCACGTGAACGGCGGCGCGGTCCGCCAGACCGTGGTGGAGATGGAGTCCGCGTACCTCTTCGTGACGGCCGCCGGGCAGGGTGCCTGCCTGGCGGTGGTGAGCGACGCCGACGCCGACATCGGCCTGGTGGCGTACGAGATGGCGATGCTGGTGATCCGGGTCGGCGAGAACCTGAGCGCCCCGGCCCGGCCGGCGCCGGGGGCCGGCGATGCGGGCTGAGTCGCCGGGTCCGCAGCACGAGTGGCTGGACGGCGCCGCCGGGCCGGTGGTCCGCCCGTACACCCTCACCGGGGGCCGGGTGCGCCCGCCCATCGAGGGTTTCGACCTGATGGCGGTCGTGCTGGCCGGCCTGGCGGCCGACCCGGCCGGCCAGCCCGGTCTCCAGCCGGAGCACCGTCGCCTGCTCGAGCTGGCCCGGCGTCCGGTCGCGGTGGCCGATCTCGCCGCGGACCTGGACCTCGCCGTGGGGGTGGTCCGGGTGCTGCTCGGCGACCTCGTCGCCCGTGGGCTCGTCGCGGTGCACCGGCCGCCGACCGGCGCGTATCTACCCGATGACAACATTCTCAAGGCGGTGGTCAGTGGACTCCGTGCGCTTTGACCGACCGGCGGCCACCCCACGGCTCCCGCTGGCTCTGAAGATCCTCATCGCCGGCGGGTTCGGGGCCGGCAAGACGACGCTGGTGAGCGCGTTGAGCGAGGTCCGGCCGCTGCAGACCGAGGAGGTGCTGACCGGGGCCGGGATCGGCACCGACGACATCTACGGGGTGGAGGAGAAGTCGACCACCACGGTGGCGATGGACTTCGGCCGGATCACCATCAACGACGACCTCCAGGTCTATCTCTTCGGCACCCCGGGTCAGGACCGGTTCTGGTTCCTCTGGGACGAGTTGGCCTTCGGCGCCCTCGGCGCGGTGGTGCTGGCGGACACCCGCCGGCTGGCCGACTGCTTCCCCTCGGTCGACTACTTCGAGCAGCGCGGCATCCCGTTCGTGGTGGGGGTCAACTGCTTCGACGACGCCCGGCGGTTCAGCCTGGAGGCGGTCCGCGACGCGCTGGACCTGGATCCGGCGGTGCCCCTGGTGCTCTGCGACGCCCGCGACCGGCAGTCCGGGAAGCTGGTGTTGATCTCGCTGGTCGAGCACGTCGCCCGCCAGCGCGGCGAGCCGGTGCCGGTGGGCTGACGGCGGCCTGGGGCCCCCGGCGCCGTACCGGCCCGAACCGGTCCCGGAAAAGACGGCTAACCGGCCGGCTCCCGGGGAAGCCTCTGGTTGGATCTACGCAGGAGGCGGCGGAAGGTGGGACCGGTGACCGAGCGGGACACGATCGTCCACATCGGCGGGTACACGGCGGAGATGGGCGGGCGGGCCGAGGGCATCGTCGCCGCCCGGCGCGACCCGGGTTCCGGAGCGCTGGTCCCGCTGGGCACGGTGGCGGTCACCCCGTCGCCGTCGTTCCTGGTCCGGCACCCGGCGCTGCCCGTGCTGTACGCGGTCAACGAGGGTGCCGAGGGCCGGGTCAGCGCGTTCCGGACGGCCCCGGACGGCGACCTCGAGCCGCTCGAGGTCCGCGACAGCGGCGGGGCGGAACCGTGCCACCTGGCGGTGGTGCCGGACGGGCGGCACCTCGTGGTGGCGAACTACGGGGGCGGCAGCGTCGCCGTCTTCCCGCTCGACGCCGAGGGCGTGCCGGGGGAGCGCAGCGATCTGGTCCGGCACGAGGGGCACGGCGCCGACCCGCAGCGCCAGGAGAAGGCACACTGCCACATGGTCTCGCCCGGTCCGGACGGTGGCCCGCTGCTCGCCGTCGACCTGGGCACCGACTCGGTCTACCGGTACGACCTCGACGCCGCCTCGGGACGGCTGGTGCCCCGGGCGCCGCGGGTGCGGACACCGGCCGGCTCCGGCCCCCGGCACCTGGCCCGGCATCCCGACGGGCGGCGCTGCTGGCTGGTCGGCGAGCTGGACGGGACGGTCACCGGCTACGAGCTGACCCCGGACGGCGCGCTGCACCAGCGGGTCCGGGTGGACGCCAGCGAGCGGGTGGGGCACGTCCAGCCGTCCGAGATCGCCGTCGGCCCGGACGGGCGCTTCCTCTACGTGGCCAACCGCGGGGTGGGCACGGTGGCGGTCTTCGCGGTGGCGGACGAGCGGCCCGAGCCGGTGGCCGAGGTCGACACCGGCGGGGAGTGGCCCCGGCACCTCGCTCTGACCGGCGGGCACCTGTACGTCGCCGACGAACGGGCCGACATGATCAGGATCTTCCGGGTGGATTCCGCCACCGGGGTGCCCGAACCGGTGGGGGAGCCGGTACCGGTGGCGAGTCCGACCTGTGTCCGGCCGTAACGGAACGGCGGCGGGAAGCGCTGTCCGTTGTGGACCGTAGCACGGCCGATGACCGTTCGTTCACTCAGCGTGACCATTTTGTGGCCAACTGTTTCTCCTGAGTAACTTTCGTCCGAACGGACGTGGCAGTAACCCCACGAGATACGCAAGATGGTCACCGTGTCTGGCCGCCATCGCATGCGTTCAAGCCTCCGTGGAGCAGGTGCCGCTGCGGCGGCCATCGCGCTCGTTCTCGTCGTAGCCGGCTCCTGGTTCGGCTACCAGCAGTTGGCGGGACCGTCCTGCTCCGGCAAGATCCAGCTGTCGCTCGCGGCTGCCCCGGAGATCGCGCCCGCCGTGGAGGGCGCGGCCGACCAGTGGGTCGCCGACGGAGCGGCGGTCGGCGGGACCTGCATCGCGGTGAACGTCACCTCCGCCGAGTCGGTCGACGTGGCGGCCGCGGTGGCGAGCAAGTACGGCGCCACCCTCGCCGGCGTCGGCCAGGCCAGCGGCACGGTGGTGACGCCGGACATCTGGGTGCCGGACTCCGCCAGTTGGCTGCTGCGGCTCAAGGCCGGTGGGGCCACCGCCTTCGCCCCGGCCAACGGGAACTCGATCGCCCGCAGCCCGGTCGTGATCGCGATGCCCGAGCCGGTCGCCGCCCGGTTCGGCTGGCCGGACAAGAAGCTCGGCTGGACCGACCTGCTGCGGCAGGTCACCAGCGACAAGCCGTTGCGCGCCGGCATCGTGGAGCCGACCCAGGACGCGGCCGCTCTCTCCGGGCTGCTCTCGCTCGCCACCGCCGCCAGTGCCACCGGCGGCGCCGATGCCAACAAGGCGCAGGAGGCGACGATCGGGGCGTTGCGGGCGCTGGCGACCAACCGCTCCTCGCTGCGGCAGGACCTCCTCGCGCGCTTCCCGCGCTCGTCCGACCCGGCGGCCATCGCCAGCGGGCTGGGCGCTGCGGCGCTGTCCGAGGAGGACGTCGTCGCCTACAACAACACCAAGCCACCGATCCCGCTGGCCGCGCTCTACCTCGATCCGGCGCCGGTGCCGCTCGACTACCCGTTCACGCTGCTGCCCGGCGTCGAGCCGGCCAAGGCCTCGGCCGCCAAGGTGCTCTTCGAGGTGCTGACTACCCCGGGCTTCAAGAACCGGCTGGCCGGGCAGGCGCTGCGTGCCCCGGACGGCAACTGGGGCCAGGGGTTCAAGGCTCCGCAGGGCGCGCCGAGCCCGGCGGGTGGCGACGCCAGCGCCGCGTCGGCCGGCCAGGGTGCCGCCGGTGGCCTGGACCCGGCCCAGATCCAGAAGGCCACCAGTACCTGGTCGGTGGCCACTCAGTCCGGCCGCATGCTCAGCATCATCGACGTCTCCGGCTCGATGAAGCAGAAGGTGGCCACGGCCAACGGCGCCACCCGGGAGCAGGTCACCGTGGCCGCCGCCAACCAGGGCCTGGCGCTCTTCGACGACTCCTGGTCGATCGGTCTCTGGACCTTCTCCACCAATCTGCGGGGCTCGCAGGACTACCGCGAGATCGTGCCGATCAAGCCACTGTCCAGCAACCGGCGCGCGCTGCAGCAGGGCCTGGCCTCGATCACGCCGTCGAGCGGCAACACCGGCCTGTTCGACACGCTCCTGGCCGCCTACAAGACGGTCCAGGAGGACTGGGAGCCGGGCAAGGTCAACTCGATCGTGCTCTTCACCGACGGCAAGAACGACGACGACAACGGCATTTCCCAGAAGCAGTTGATCGACCAGCTCAAGAAGCTCCGCGACCCGGAGCAGCCGGTGCAGGTGATCATCATCGGCATCGGGAACGACGTCAGCAAGGCGGAGCTCGACCCGATCACCGCGGTCACCGGCGGACGGACCTTCGTCACCATCGACCCGACCAAGATCGGCGAGATCTTCCTGCAGGCGATCGCCATCCGGCCGCCGGCCCCTCGCTGAGTCGACAGTCAGCGTAGAAGTTCCGCCGTACCGGGAGAGCCGGTACGGCGGAGCGCTTTCCGGGGCAGCTCGGGGCCGCGAAAAATGACGGCAACACGTCGGAAGCAATCGGTATCCATAATTACCGAGGCAAGATGTCCGAGTGCTCCTAGTCGTCGGCACGCCAGCGGGGCCGGGTGGTGCGGAGCCGTCCTGCGCGACGTGGGGAGGGCCGGTGACGTCCGCGACGCTGTTGACCCCCGCCCGGCCGGCGGCCGGACCGGGAGACCGCCATCCCGGACCGGCGGCGCGGGCCGCGGAATACGTCCGGGTCCTCGCGGTGCTGGACACCGCCGTCCTGGCGGTGGCCATCCTGGCCGGGTACGTCGGCCGTTTCGGCGAGCAGCAGGCGCTCGGCTCGGAGATCCCGTACGCGGTGGTCGCACCGGGCCTGCTCCTGGTCTGGTTGGTCTCGCTGCGGGCGATGCGCTGCTACGACGACCGGGTGCTCGGCTACGGCGCCGACGAGTACCGCAGGGTCAGCGCGGCGAGCCTGCGGCTGGCCGGCGGCATCGCCGTCGTCGGGTACATCGCCGACGTCGGGGTCTCCCGCGGCTTCCTGGCCATCTCCTTCGCGGCGGGCACGCTCGGCCTGGAGGTGGCCCGGTTCGTCGCCCGCAAGCGGCTGCACCGGGCGCGCTACCGGGGCGCCGGCTGGTCCCGCAAGGTGCTGGTGGTGGGCGACACCGCGCACGTGCTGGAGCTGGTGCACACGCTGCACCGCGAGCCGTACGCCGGCTACCACGTGGTCGGCGCCTGCATCCCGGACGCGCTGCTCGCGCCGGTGCCGCAGCGGCTGGGTGACGTCCCGGTGGTCGGCTCGTTCCGCGGCATCCCCGAGGCAGCCACCGCGATCGGCGCGGACACCGTGGCGGTAACCGCCTCCGGCGAGCTCACCGCGACCCGGCTGCGCCGGCTCGGTTGGCAGCTGGAGGGCAGTGGCGTCGACCTCGTCGTGGCGCCCGCGCTGACCGATGTCGCGGGCCCGCGTATCCACACCCGCCCGGTCGCCGGGCTGCCGCTGATCCACGTCGAGGCGCCCGAGTTCCGGGGCGGCCGGAAGCTGGTCAAGGCACTGGTCGACCGGTCGCTGTCGCTGGTGGCGCTGCTCCTGCTGCTGCCGGCCCTGGTGATGATCGCGCTGGCCGTCAAGCTGGACAGCCGGGGGCCGGTGCTGTTCCGCCAGGTCCGGGTGGGCCAGGGCGGCCGGGAGTTCGGTGTCTACAAGTTCCGCACCATGGTCGTCAACGCCGATGCGCTGCTGGCCGACCTGACCGCGTGCAACGAGACCGACGGCCTGATGTTCAAGATGCGCGACGACCCACGGGTGACCCGGGTCGGGCGATTGCTGCGCAAGTGGTCCCTCGACGAGCTGCCCCAGCTCGCGAACGTGCTGCTCGGCCAGATGAGCCTGGTCGGCCCCCGCCCGCCGCTGCCCACCGAGGTGGCCCGGTACGAGGGCGACGTCGCCCGTCGCCTCCTGGTCAAGCCCGGCATGACCGGTCTCTGGCAGGTCAGCGGCCGGTCCGACCTGAGCTGGGAGGACGGCATCCGACTCGACCTCTACTACGTGGAGAACTGGTCACTCGCCGCCGATCTGACCATCCTCTGGAAGACGTTCGGCGCGGTGCTCCGCGGCCGGGGCGCGTACTGAGCCCCGCCGCGGCCGGGCGGGTCAGGGCTGCGGACCCAGCCAGTCCAGGCAGACCACCACCGCGTCGTCGACCAGGTCGCCGGCCACGAAGGCCCGCAGGTCGCCGATCAGCGAGCGGACCGCGTCCAGCGGCTCCATCGGCCCGGTCCGCCGCAGGAAGCGGTCCAGCGCGGTCTCGCCGTACCGGATCCGCTGGGCGGTCGCGTCGACGACCCCGTCGCTGACCACGAAGAGCCGGTCCCCGCGCCGCAGCTGGAACTGCTGCTCCCGGTAGTCCGTGCCCTCGAACATCCCGAGCGGGAACTGCTTCTCCAGCACCTGCTCGCTCACCGCGCCGTCGCGCAGCCGCACCAGGCGGGGTGAGCCGGCGTCGACCACGGTCATCGCCCCCGACGCCAGGTCCAGCTCCAGCAGCAGCGCAGAGAGGTGCTGGCCGCCCCGGTGCAGCGCGTAGATCGCCTGGTCGGCCAGGGCGGCCTGGTCGGCCAGCCCCAGCTCGGCGCGGCGGGCGTTGCGCAGCGCGTGGGTGGCCAGCGAGGTGAGCATGGACGCGGCCACCCCCTCACCCGAGCCGTTGACCACCGAGAGCCAGAGCCGCCGGCCGTCGTCGGACCAGTCGAAGCTGTCGCCGCGCACCGCGTACGCCGGTTCCAGCTGGCCCGCCAGGCTGAACGACGGCCGGATCCGGCTGCGGCCGGGCAGCAGTTCCCACTGCATCTCGGCGGCCAGCGTCAGCCGGCGGGAACGCCGGGCGGTCAGGTAGATGTCGGTGCTGGCCGTCACGGCGGACAGCTCGTGGCCGAGCACCGTGGCGATCGTGTCCAGCTCCCGGATGGCGTCCGGATCATCCGGCACGGGCTCCACCCGGAGCACTCCGCGTCGCTCCCCGCGCATGCCGACCGGGAACCAGCCGGTGCGCTCCGCGACGATCGGCTCCTGGTGGTCGAAACAGCGCCAGGCGGGATGGCCCGGGCCGGTGATCGACTCGCCCGCACCCAGCGGCAGCAGCACCGACAACCGGTAGTCGACCTGGTAGAGCTGGGTGCTGGTGACCCCGTACGACCGCGCCAACTCGGCGGCGAGCCGGTCGAGCAGCAGGTCCGCCGGCGCCTCGGTGAGGGTCTGGCGGGCCCGATCCGCCGGTCCACCCATCTTTGCTCCTTTGCACAGGTCGTCGGCCTGGTACGCGGAGTAGTCTCGGGCGCACCATGACCGAAGAACGCGGTCCGCAGGGACCTGAAGCGAGTATGGCCGCCGCCCTGGACGAGGCGGCGGGCACCCTGCTGGCTGTCTGGGAGGCGGCCCGGGAGCGGACGATGAGCCGACTCTCCAGCGCTCAGTTACGCGCGGTCATGGTCGTCGAACAGTACGACGGGATCAATCTCCGCCGGCTCGCCACACTGACCGACATGCTGCTCTCCTCGGCCAGCCGGCTGTGCGACCGGCTGGTGGCGGCCGGGATGCTGGAACGGGAGCCGGGCCGGTACGACCGGCGGGAGATCTCCCTGCACCTCACCCCGGCGGCGACCCGGCTCCTCGCCGAGCTGCGGGCCGACCGGCGGTACCGACTGGACCAGATCCTGACCGGGATGAGCCCGGAGGGACGCGCGGCGCTGCTGCGCGGGATGCGCGAGTTCGACGAGGTGGCGCGCCGGAGCGAGGCCGTCGCGGCGGAGGGCTGGCCGGCGCCGCAGCCGTCCGGCGAGCGGCTCGCCGACCTCGCGGAGACCGGGGAACCGGTGTCCGAGGAGCCGCCGGCCGCCCGTACCGCCTGAGACCGCATCAGCTGGAGCGGGCCAGCCAGCCGACCGGCCGGTCGACGATCCGGCGGACCACCGAGGCGGCCCCGCCGACCGCTGCGGACTGCGCGCCGAGCGCCGCCGGGCGGACCGTGACCGGGGACCAGGCGGCGGTGAGCACCCGCCGGGAGACCTCCGCGATCACCGGCGGGGAGAGCCACCGGGCGAGCGGGGCGTATCCGCCGCCGAGCACCACGGTGTCCAGATCCAGCAGGTTCACCACGCCCGCCACGGCCACCCCGAGGGCGGTGCCGGCGTCGGTCAGGGCGGTCAGCGTGGCCGGGTCGCCGGCCTCGGCGAGGTCGGCCAGCCGGGTGGCGGCGGTGTCCGCGGGCAGGTCCGCGCCGGCCAGTCCGGCGGCCGCCAGGATGGCCTCCTGGCCCGCGTACCGCTCCAGGCAGCCCTGCCCGCCGCAGCGGCAGGGCCGGCCCCGTGGGTCGACCGGGATGTGACCGAGCTCGCCGCTCCAGCCGCGGGCGCCCCGGTACAGCACGCCGTCGAGCACGATCCCGGCGCCGATGCCGATCTCCCCCGAGACGTGCAGGAAACTGGCCGACCCGGGCGGGCCGGCGTGCAGCTCACCGAGGGCGGCCAGGTTGGCCTCGTTGTCCACGACCAGCGGTGGGATGCCGTCCACCGGCTCCGCGAGCGGGCGCCCGGCGAGCAGCCCGGGCACGTCCACGTCCCGCCAGCCGAGGTTCGGCGCCAAGCGCACCAGGCCGCCGTCGGAGACCAGGCCGGGCACGGCGAGCGCCGCACCGGCCAGGGTCAGTCCCTCGCGTACGGCCGCGGCGCGGGCCGCGGCGGCGAGCGCGGCGAGCCGGTCCAGGGCGTCGGCGGGGGAGACCGGGCGCAGGTCGGCCCGGTCCACCAGGTGCTGGCGTACCGCGCCGGTCAGGTCGACCACGCAGGCGGCCAGGTAGTCGACGTTGACCTCCAGCCCGAGCCCGGCCGGGCCGTCGGCGGCCAGCACCAGCCCGCGGGCCGGCCGCCCGGCCCCGGTACGGGGCGCGGGTTCCGCCTCGGCCACCAGCCGGCCGGCGATCAGGTCGTCGACGACGGCGGAGACGGTGGCCCGGGTCAGCCCGGTCGCGGCGGCGAGTTCGGCCCGGGACGGCGGTCGGTCGGCGGCGGCGATCCGCCGGAGCACCACCGCGAGGTTGAGCTCGCGCAGGCTGCCCTGCCGGACCGCCCCGGTGCTCGTGTTGGTCACCCCTTGACACTGCCACAGGGCCGCCATTTAATTCAACCACTGAACAAATTGGGGACGATACCACCACCATCACCCGGAGGTCTGCCATGGCACCCCGCCCCAACCCCGCCGACAAGTTCTCCTTCGGTCTCTGGACGGTGGGCTGGCCGGCCCGCGACCCGTTCGGCGACGCCACCCGGCCCGACCTGGACCCGGTCGAGGCGGTTCACCGGCTCGCCGAGCTCGGCGCGTACGGGATCACCTTCCACGACGACGACCTGGTCCCCTTCGGCTCCGACGCCGCCACCCGCGACCAGCACATCGCCCGGTTCCGCAAGGCCCTCGACGAGACCGGCCTGGTCGTGCCGATGGTCACCACCAACCTCTTCACCCACCCGGTCTTCAAGGACGGCGGCTTCACCAGCAACGACCGCGACGTCCGCCGGTACGCGCTGCGCAAGGTGCTGCGCAACATCGACCTGGCCGTCGAGCTGGGCGCCCGCACCTTCGTGATGTGGGGCGGCCGGGAGGGCGCCGAGTACGACCTGGCCAAGGACGTCCGCTCGGCGCTGGACCGCTACCGGGAGGCGGTCGACCTGCTCTGCCAGTACGTCCTCGACCGCGGCTACGACCTGCGCTTCGCCCTTGAGCCGAAGCCGAACGAGCCGCGCGGCGACATCCTGCTCCCCACCGTCGGACACGCGCTGGGCTTCATCTCCACCCTGGCCCACCCCGAGCTGGTCGGGTTGAACCCGGAGGTCGGCCACGAGCAGATGGCCGGGCTGAACTTCGCGCACGGCATCGCCCAGGCGCTCTGGCAGGGCAAGCTGTTCCACATCGACCTCAACGGGCAGCGCGGCATCAAGTACGACCAGGACCTGGTCTTCGGCCACGGCGACCTGCTCAACGCGTTCGCCCTGGTCGACCTGCTCGAGAACGGCGGCCCGAACGGCGGCCCCGCGTACGACGGGCCGCGGCACTTCGACTACAAGCCCTCGCGGACCGAGGACATCACCGGCGTGTGGTCGTCGGCCGAGGCGAACATGCGCACCTACCTGCTGCTCAAGGAGCGGGCCGCGGCGTTCCGGGCCGACCCGGAGGTGGCCGAGGCGCTCGCCGCCAGCAAGGTCACCGAGCTGGCCACCCCGACCCTCGACCCCGGGGAGGGCTACGCCGAGCTGCTCGCCGACCGCACCGCGTTCGAGGAGTTCGACCCGGCGGCGGCCGGGGCGAAGGGCTTCGGCTTCGTCCGGCTCAACCAGCTCGCCGTCGAGCACCTGCTCGGCGCGCGCTGAGGCGGGCCGGCATGCCGCTCGTCGCCGGGATCGACTCGTCCACCCAGTCCTGCAAGGTGGTCGTCCGGGACGCGGAGACCGGTGCGCTGGTCCGGCAGGGCCGCGCGCCGCACCCGGAGGGCACCGAGGTCGACCCGTACGCCTGGTGGGAGGCCCTGCGCGCGGCCGTCGCGGAGGCCGGCGGGCTGGCCGACGTGGCCGCCGTGTCGGTCGCCGGCCAGCAGCACGGCATGGTCTGCCTGGACGAGGCGGGACAGGTGGTCCGCCCGGCGCTGCTGTGGAACGACACCCGCTCCGCCGACGCCGCGCGCGAACTGGTCGCCGAGGCCGGAGACGGCGAGGCCGGCCGCCGGTTCTGGGCCGACGCGACGGGCGCCGTGCCGGTGGCCAGCTTCACCGCCACCAAGCTGCGCTGGCTGGCCCGGCACGAGCCGGCGAACGCCGAGCGGGTGGCCGGGGTCTGCCTGCCGCACGACTGGCTCACCTGGCGGCTCGCCGGGGCGCCGGGCCTGGACGCGCTGCGGACCGACCGGGGCGACGCCAGCGGCACCGGCTACTGGTCGCCGCGGACCGACGCGTACCGGCTCGACCTGCTGGAACAGGCCCTCGGGCGGCGGGTCCGGCTGCCGGTCGTGCTCGGGCCGGCCGAGGTCGCCGGGCACCTCGACCCGGCGGCGCTGCCGGAGTCCGGCGTCGCTTCCGGTGCCGGGGGCGCTGTCCTGCTCGGCCCCGGCACCGGGGACAACGCCGCCGCGGCGCTCGGCGTCGGCGCCGGCCCGGGCGACGTGGTCGTCTCGATCGGCACCTCCGGCACGGTCTTCGCGGTCGCCGACACGCCGGCCGCGGACCCGACCGGTGCGGTGGCCGGCTTCGCCGACGCCACCGGGCGGTTCCTGCCGCTGGTCTGCACGCTCAACGCGGCCCGGGTGCTGGATGCCGCCGCGGCCCTGCTCGGGGTCGACCTGGACGAGCTGAGCGAGCTGGCCCTGGCCGCCCCGCCCGGCGCGGACGGGCTGGTCCTGGTCCCGTACCTGGAGGGGGAGCGGACCCCCGACCGGCCCACCGCCACCGGCGCGCTGCACGGCCTCACCCTGGGCACGTCGAGCCCGGCCCACCTGGCCCGGGCCGCCGTCGAGGGGATGCTCTGCGCCCTCGCCGACGGCCTCGACGCGCTCACCGCCCAGGGCGCGCGGGCCGAGCGGATCATCCTGGTCGGCGGCGGGGCCCGGTCGGCCGCCGTCCGCCGGATCGCCCCGCAGGTCTTCGGCCGCCCGGTGATCGTCCCGCCGCCCGGCGAGTACGTCGCGGACGGCGCGGCGCGGCAGGCCGCGTGGGTCGCCCTCGGGGGCGCGGAGCCACCGTCGTGGACCATCCCCGACACCGAGGAGTACGGGGTGGACGACGGCTCCAGCTCGCGCGGCGAGCTGGAGCCGTCGGGAGTTCCCGCCATCCGCGCCCGCTACGCCCGGGCTCACGACCTGATCATCGAGCGGGAAGCGGGCTGAGCCAGCCGCACCGCCGGCGGGGTCCCGCCCCGCCGGCGGATCTGCGTTACCGCTCCGTGACCAAGCACCGGCCCCGCCAGCTGCATTGATCGATATCGTACGGAGTATCGCCTCGTCGGACGGGGCGGCTCCCGCTGACGCGGCTCTGCTGGCGACCGGACGGGCAGGTGCGTGATGTGGACGATGCCGAACGACCGGGTTCGCGAGACCCGGCCAGGACGCGGATCCGGGGTGCGGTGACCTCCGGGGCGGACCCGGTGGACCGCGAGACCGCCGGGGACCAGCACGGTATCCGCGCCCCTGATTTCGCCTTCAGTGTGCTCGGCCCGCTGGAGGTGCGGGGCCGATCGGGGCGGATCCCGCTGCCGGGCGCCCGCCAGCGCATTGTCGTGGCCGCGCTGCTGTTGCGGCGCAACCGGGTGGTCTCGGTCGACGAGCTGATCGACGGCCTGTGGCCGGAATCTCCTCCGGCGACCGCCCGCGAACAGGTACTGACGGTGGTGTCGTCGCTGCGCCGGCTGTTCGGCGACGCCGGCAGACCGGACGCCGGTCGGCTGGTGGTCACGCGCAGTCCCGGCTACCTGCTGCGGATCGAGGACGAGCAGCTCGATCTGGCCCGGGTGGAGCAGCTGCTGCGTGACGCGGACCAGGACGGGCTGCCGCCGAAGGTCAGGGCGGCGGCGATGCGCGCCGCGTTGGCGCTGTGGCGGGGGCCGGAGCTGACCGATGTGCCGTCGCCGTTCGCCGTCGCCGAGGCGCACCGATTGGCCGAGCTGCGGCTGGCCACCGTGGAGAAGCTGGTCGACCTGGAGTTCGCGCTGAACCGGCACGCCGAGCTGGTCCCGGAGCTGACCCGGCTGGTGGCCGAACATCCGCTGCGCGAGCGGCTGCGCGGGCAACTGATGACCGCGCTGGACGCCGTCGGGCGCACGGCCGAGGCGTTGGAGGTCTACCGCACCGGACGCCGACGGATTGCCGACGAGCTGGGCATCGAGCCCGGCGCCGAATTGCGGCGGCTGGAGCGGAGCATCCTGGCCGGTACCGACCATCGACCGGACGACGCCCGGCACCCGGTGCCGTCGGCGCTGGCAGGTCGCGCACCGGGCGAACCCGGGCCCGAGCCGCACCGGGCCGCCGAGGTCGCCCGGCCGCCGGCGGCGGTCGCGCCGCCGGCCCAGCTTCCCGCGGACGTCAGTGACTTCACCGGCCGCGTTGCCGATCTGGAAGCGGTGTGCCGCCGGTTGACCTCGGCCGGATCGGCGGTGGACACGACGGCCGTTCCGGTCGTGATCGTGTCCGGCATACCGGGGGTCGGCAAGAGTGCCCTGGCCATCCACGTGGGCCATCGGCTGCGGGCGCGATTTCCCGACGGCCAGCTGTACGTCGGGCTGGGCGGGACACACGACCGGCCGCAGCAGTCGGCGGAGGTGCTGGGCCGAGTGCTCGTCGCGTTGGGCGCCCACCGTGCCGCGATCCCCGAGGATGTCGAGGAACGGATCCTCCTCTACCGCTCCGTCACGGCGGAGCGCCGGGTGCTGGTCGTGCTCGACGACGCGGCGAGCGCGGCGCAGGTTCGCCCGCTGGTGCCCGGCGGATCGGGGTGCGCGGTTCTCGTCACCAGCCGCTCCGATCTGGCGGACGTGGAGGGCGGCTACCACCTGAGCCTCGACGTGCTGCCCGACGAGGACGCGCTGGCGCTGCTGCGGGCAACGGTCGGTGCGGAACGGGTGGCGGCCGAGCCGGCGGTCGCGGCCCGCCTCGTCGAGCTGTGCGGGTGGTTGCCACTGGCGGTACGCATCGTCGGCGCACGGCTGGCCAGCCGGCCGTACTGGTCCCTCCGCAGGCTTGCCGACCGGTTGGCCGACCAGCACCGCCTGGACGAGCTGCACCACGGCGACCTCGAGGTGCGGGCCAGCCTGGAACTCAGCTTCCGCGGTCTGGATCCGCACGCCGACGCCGCCGCGCAACTGCTGGCGCTGCTGGCCGCACCGAGCTTTCCCACCTGGGCCGCCGGGGCGGTGCTGCGACGCCCCGTCGCGGTCGCCGAGGCGTTGATCGACCAGCTCGCGCAACACCGAATCGTCGAGTACGCCGGCCGGGACGCCGCCGGCCAGGACCGGTACCGGTTCCACGATCTGGTCCGGTTGCTGCTGCGCGAACGGGCCGAAGCCCGGATGGACGAGGCCAGCCGGCGTACGGCCGTGGTGGCGGGGCTCAACGCCTGGCTCGGCTACGCGCTGTCGGCCATGCGGGGTCTGCCCGACAAGCAGTTCCCCGGGCTGGAACCCGCGATCACCGGTACCGCCCTGCTCGACCCGACCGTGGGGTCCGCCGCGGCGACCGACCCGGTCAGTTGGTACGAGGCGGAGAGCGAAGCGCTGCTGGCCGGTGTACGCCAGGCGTACGACCTGGGTCTGGACGAGCTCTGCGGAGCACTGACGCATGTGCTCGGGCCGTTCCTCGAGATGCGCGGGACGGTCGACGCCTGGCGGTCGATCAACGCCCTCGCCGAGGCAGCCGCCGAACGGGCCGGTGACGGGCGCATGACGGCGCTGGCGATGTTGTACCGCAGCCGGGCCGACGAGTACCGTGCGCTCCCCGACGCCGCCCGCTGTGCGGAGACCGCGGCGGACCTGTTCGCGGCGCTCGACGACGACTGCGGTCAGGCGCATGCCCTCAACCGGCTGACCTACCTGCAGGGTTATCTGGGGCACCTGCCGCAGGCGCGCGAATCGGCGGAGCGAGCCCTGGTGCTGGCCGAGCGGGTCGGCAGCCTGTGGTGCACGGCTCGCGCCCGACAGCACCTCGGGGCGATCGAACGCGAGCACGGCCGGCTGCGGGAAGCGGAGCAGCAGTTGCGGCGCGCACTTGACCTCTACACGGCCTGTGACAGCCGGAGCAGTCAGGCTGATGTCATGAACGGGCTCGCCCGCGTCTATCACGATGCCGGCCGGATCGCGGACGCGATCGAACTGCTCACCACGACGTTGTCGATCTTCCGGGAGTTGCGTGACCCGTACGGTGAGGTGATCACCCTGTACCGGTTCGCCGGGCTCTACCTGTCGGCCGGGCGCGATGCGGAGGCCGTGGTGGCGGCCGAGCAGGCGTTGGCCATCGCCCAGGCGATGAGGTACGCGACGGGCACCGTGGAGGCGCTGACCGTCCTGGCCAGCGCGCGTCGCCGGGCCGGGCGGCTGGCGGCCGCGGCGGACCTGCTCACCTCGGCGATCAGCGTCGGACGCAACGAGGGCGAGCGGTGGCTGGGCAAGACGCTGCTGATGCTCGGTGACGTCCGGGAGGAGCAGGGCGACCACGACGGCGCCCTGGCCGCCTGGCGGGAGGCGGCCGACCTGCTGCACGGCGTCGCCCACCCCAGCGCCCGGGACGCCGACTCCCGGCTGGCCGCCTGGTTCCCGCTGCCGGCGCCGGCTCGGCGTGCGGCGTCGTCGGAGGAACACCGCGGCCGAATGGCGTAGCCGGGATCTCCGTCGGGCGGGTGGCGGTCGGCGGCCGATCCTGGTTGGGTGCCAGGCATGAGCATGGTCACCGAGCGCGCGACCCGTGGTGGGGGCGCGGCCCACCGCCTCTACAGCGTGATCGTGTTCGTGCTGCTGGCCTCGCTGGACAACGTCGCGGTCGGCCTGGTCCCCCCGCTGTACGGGCCGATCTCCGGCGCGCTCGGCGTGCCGCAGCGGCTGCTCGGGCTGGTCACCGCAGTGAGCTTCCTGGTCAGCGCGGCCGCCGCGGTCGGCTGGGCGTACGTGGGCGATCGGACCAACCGCAAGCCGCTGCTGATGGTGGGCACGCTGATCTGGGCGGCCGGCACCGGGGGCAGCGCCCTGGCCCAGCAGTACCCGGCGTTCCTGGGCGCCCAACTGGTCGCCGCGGTCGGGTTGGGCGCGGTCGGCTCGGTGGGCTTCTCGGTGGTCACCGATCTGATCTCGCCCCGCCGCCGGGGCCTGGTGATGAGCTTCTGGGGGCTGTCGCAGGGGGTGGGCACGCTCGCCGGCACGCTCGCCGGCGGCATCCTCGGCGCGACCGACTGGCGGCGGCCGTTCCTGGTGCTGGCCGTCGTCGGCCTGGTCGCCACCGTGGCCTACCTGTTCACGTACGACATCCGGCGTGGCCAGAGCGAGCCGGAGCTGGCCGCGGCGCTCGACGCGGGCGCCGACTACGACTACCGGATCAGCCGAGCCGACCTGCCCCGGATCCTGGCCCGGCGGACCAACCGCTGGCTGATCCTCCAGGGGCTGACCGCGCAGGCGGCGTTCGGCTCGCTGGTCTGGTTGCCGGTGCTCTTCGCCCAGCGGGCCGAGGCCCAGGGCTACTCGCCGGCCACCGCCGTCGTGGTGGGCAGCGTCTTCGCCACCCTGTTCCAGCTCGGCGGGGTCTTCTCCATCCTGGGCGGCCTGGCCGGCGACGCGCTGCAACGGCGTACGCCGAGCGGGCGGGCCCTGGTCGCGGCGGTCGGCATCCTCGCGGCCGTGCCGTTCTACCTGGTCCTGTTCCTGGTCCCGATCCGGATCGACGTGCCGAACGGCGGCAGCTCGGGCGCGGTGATCGGGGCGGTGCTGGCCAGCGTCTTCACCGATCCCTCGGTCGGGCTGAGCCTGCTGACCGCCCTGCTGGCCCTCGCGCTCACCTCGGCCAACTCGCCCAACTGGTTCGCGCTGATCGCCGACGTCAACCCGCCCGAGCACCGCGGCACCGTCTACAGCCTCGGCAACCTGGTGAACGGGGTCGGCCGGGCGGCCGGGAACGGCCTGGTCGGGGTGGCCTTCCAGGGGCTGCGGGCGGCGTTCCCGCCGCCGCTGAACTACGCCGTCGGGCTGGCCGTGTTCCAGCTCTTCTTCATCCCGACCGGGCTCATGTACTGGCTGGCCGCCCGCACCTCGCCGGGCGACATCGAGACCGTCCACGACCTCCTGCACACCCGCGCCGATCGTCTGTAGGGAGGGCCCCCTGTCAACGCGTCGCGTTGTACGGGGGGCCCCTCTTCACACGTCAGAGGCGGTACCAGGCGGTGACGTCGGTGGGGACGGCGTCACCGTCGAGTGGGGCGCTGGTGGCCAGCACCTGCGCGCCGGCCGGCAGCGGCACCGGTTCCGCGCCGAAGTTGGTCAGCACGGTGAGGTCCCGGCTGGTGAAGGCGAGCACCTCGTCCCCGGAGGAGAGCCAGCGCAGCGGGCCCCGGCCCAGGCCGTGCTCGCGGCGCAGCCGCAGCGCCGTCCGGTACAGCTCGTACGTCGAGCCGGGCACCCCGCGCTGCCGGTCGAGCGCGTACTCGGCCCAGCTCGGGGGCTGGGGGAGCCAGCTCGCGTCGGTCGGCCCGAAGCCGTACGACGGGGCGTCCGCCTCCCACGGGATCGGCACCCGGCAGCCGTCCCGGCCGCGCTGGGTGTGACCGCTGCGCTCCCAGGTCGGGTCCTGCCGGGCCTCGTCGGGGAGCGTGGTGTGCTCGGGCAGCCCCAGCTCCTCGCCCTGGTAGAGGTAGGCCGAGCCGGGCAGGGCGAGCATCAGCAGGCTGGCTGCCCGGGCGCGGCGTAGGCCGAGCGCCACGTCGGGCTGCGGGTCGCCGATGCCGATGCCGTTCGGCCGGCCGCCGCCGACGGGCAGGCCGAGCCGGGAGGCGTGCCGGACCACGTCGTGGTTGGAGAGCACCCAGGTGGTGGGGGCGCCGACCGAATCGGTGGCCTCCAGGGATCGGGTGATCACCGCGTACTGGGCCGGGGCGGTCCAGGCGGCGAGCAGGTACTCGAAGTTGAACGCCTGGTGCATCTCGTCCGGCCGGACGTACCGGGCCAGCCGCTCGGCCGGCTCGACCCACGCCTCGGCGACCAGGATCCGCCCGCCGTCGTACGAGTCGACCAGCCGCCGCCACTCGCGGTAGATCTCGTGCACGCCGTCCTGGTCCCACATGGGCGGGCGTGGCTTGTCGACCTGCGGGCCGGAGAGGATCTCGGGCTGCTCCTGCCAGTCGGCCAGGTCGGCCTGCTTGATCAGCCCGTGCGCCACGTCCACCCGGAAGCCGTCGACGCCCCGGTCCAGCCAGAACCGGAGGATGTCCAGGAACTCGGCGCGGACCTCGAGGTTTTCCCAGTTCAGGTCCGGCTGACCGGGGTCGAACAGGTGCAGGTACCACTGCCCGTCCGGCAGCCGGGTCCAGGCGGGGCCGCCGAAGACGCTCTGCCAGTCGTTCGGCGGCCCGGCGCCCTGCGGGCCCTTGCCGTCCCGGAAGACGTAGCGCTGCCGCTCCGGGCTGCCGGGCGCGGCGGCGACCGCCGCCTGGAACCAGCGGTGCTGCGACGAGGTGTGGTTGGGCACCAGGTCGACGATCACCCGGAGCCCGCGCGCCTTCGCCTCGGCGATCATCTTGTCGGCGTCCGCGAGCGTGCCGAAGAGCGGGTCGACGTCCCGGTAGTCGGCCACGTCGTACCCGGCGTCGGCCTGCGGCGACGGGTAGAACGGCGACAGCCAGAGCGCGTCCACCCCCAGCTCGACGAGGTGACCGAGGCGGGCGGTGATGCCGGGGAGGTCGCCGATGCCGTCGCCGTTCGAGTCGGCGTACGAGCGCGGGTAGATCTGATAGATGACGGCCTCGGTCCACCAGCCGGTGGCCGGGGCGGCGGCCGTTTCCTGCTGTGTCGCGTCGGTGTTCAGAGCCTTCTCCCCTGTGTCGTACCGTGGCCGCCCGGCGACCGGGCGGTCATTGCCCAGGCCGCCCGGGGGACGGCCGAATCTGTTCAGTGTGCCCGGGGCGGCGCGGTCGACTCCCGTACCACCAGTCGAGTGGGCAGGATCACGGGCCGCGCCGGCGTGTCGTCCGAGGCGTCCCCGCCGCCCGGCGCGGGCGCCGACCCGGCGTACGGTTCGGCGGCGCGGACGCCGAGCGGGTCGAGCAGGATCCGGGCGGCGAGCAGCCCCTGCTCCGCCGCCGGCTGGGCGATGGTGCTCAGGCCGAGCGCGCCGGCGAGGTCGTGGTCGTCCACGCCGATCACGCTGACATCCTGCGGCACCCGCAGCCCCGCGTCGCGCAGCGCGGTCATCGCGCCCATCGCCATCTCGTCGCAGGCGGCGAAGATCGCGGTCGGCGGCTCGCCGCGGGCCAGCAGCTCGGCGGTGGCCCGGGTGCCGCCGTCGACAGTGAACTGCGACTCGACGTCCAGGCTCGGGTCGGGCCGGATCCCGGCGGCTCGCAGCGCCTCCTGGTAGCCCCGGCGGCGGTCCAGGTGGGTGGTGAAGGCCAGCTCGTCGTCCGGGTCGCCGGAGATGTGCGCGATCCGGGTGTGGCCGAGGTCGACCAGGTGCCGGGTGGCGGTCCGCCCGGCGGCCACGTCGTCGATCCGGACGCTGGGCCAGCCGGGAACGCCGCTGCCGGAGCTGATCGTCACGCCCGGCAGGTCCAGCTTGGTCAGCGCGGTCGCGTCGGCCGGGCGCAGCGGGGTGGCGACCAGGATGATCGCGTCGACCCGCTTGTGCAGGTTGGCCGTACGCAGCACCCGGCGCCGGGTCTGCTCGCGCCCGCCGAGGTTGTAGAGCAGCAGGTCGTATCCGTTCTCGTGGAGGTGGTCCTCGACCGCCTCCACGACCGTGGCGAAGAACCAGCGGGTGATCCGGGGGACCACCACGGCCACCGTGCCGGTCTTCCCGCCGGCCAGCCGCGAGGCGCTCGGCGATACGGCGTACTGGAGCTGCTCGGCGGCGGCCTGTACGCGGCGCCGGGTGGCGGCCGAGACCGTCGGGAGGCCGCGCAGCGCACGGGAGACCGTGGCCGTGGAGACCCCGGCCAGGCGGGCGACGTCGTCAATCCTGGTCATCGCTGTTCCCTGCTCCGACCCGCGTCCGCCGCCGCCGGAGGCCGGCGGCGGCGGAGCAACGGGTCAGCCCTTGACGCTGCCGGCGAGCAGGCCCCGCACGAAGTACCGCTGGAGGGACAGGAACACGATCAGCGGTACGACGATCGACACGAACGCGCCGGCCGTCAGTCGCTGCCACTCGTTGCCCCGGGTGCCGGCCATCTCGGCGAGGCGGACGGTGAGCGGGGCGGTCTCGTTGCCGCCGCCCGCGAAGATGAGCGCGACCAGCAGGTCGTTCCAGACCCAGAGGAACTGGAAGATGCCGAACGCGGCCAGCGCGGGCGTGATCAGCGGCAGCACGATGGTGCGGAAGATCTTCGGGTGCGTCGCCCCGTCGACCCGGGCCGCCTCCATCAGGTCCGACGGCAGCTGCGCGATGAAGTTGTGCAGCAGGAACACGGCGAACGGCAGCGCGAAGCAGGTGTGTGCGAACCACACCTGGGCGAACTTCTGCTCGTCCACCAGGTCCCATGCCGGGAGCACCTGGACGCCGGCAACGGTGACGCCGGTGGAGAAGAACTTCAGCAGCGGCACCAGGGCCATCTGCAGCGGCACGATCTGCAACGCGAAGATCGCGATGTAGAGCCAGTCGCGTCCCTTGAAGTTGATCCAGGCCAGCGCGTACGCGGCCAGCGCCGCGAACGCCGTCGGGAAGAGGACCGACGGGATGGTGATCGCCAGCGAGTTGATGAAGTAGCTGGCGAGCTGGCCGGAGGACGAGGAGCTGCCGAAGAGCACGTCCTGGTAGTTCTGCAGGGTGAACTGCGGGTCGCTGAAGAAGGTCCACCAGCCGGTGGTCTTGATCTGGTCCTCGGGCCGGAACGAGGAGATGAACAGGCCGAAGGTCGGGACCGTCCAGAGCAGCGCGATGACGATCGAGACCAGCGTGGCGGTACGGCTGTTCAGGCGCTTGCGGACGCGGCTGACCCGGGTGGTCGTCGTGGTGGCCTGGACGCCGGTTCCGACGGTGGGCGTGGCGGTGGTCATCTCAGCCCTCCCGCTGCTGACGCAGGTTGCGGATCTGGTAGATCACGATCGGGATGACCAGGACGAAGAGGAAGACCGCCAGGGCGGACCCCTGCCCGTTCTCGCCGTACCGGAACGCCTGGTTGTACATCTCGCTCGCGATCACGCTGGTGTCGTAGTTGCCGTTGGTGGCGGTCCGGACGATGTCGAAGACCTTGAGCGTGCCGATGGAGAGCGTCACCACCACCACGATCAGCGCCGGCCGGATGCTCGGCATGGTGATCTGCCAGAACATCTGCCACGGGCTCACCCCGTCCAGCCGGGCCGCCTCCACGATGTCCGCCGGGATCGCCTTGATCGCGGCCGACAGCACCACCATCGCGAAGCCGGCCTGGATCCAGATCATGATCACGATGAGCAGGAAGGTGTTCAGCGGCGAATCGAGCAGCCACTGCTTCGGCTCGCCGCCGAGGCTGACCACGATCTGGTTGAGCAGACCGATCTGCTCCTGCCCGTCGCCCCGGTAGGCGTAGACGAACTTCCAGATGATGCTGGCGCCGACGAACGAGATGGCCATCGGCAGGAAGATCAGGGATTTGGCGAGCGCCTCGAGCCGGGCCCGGTCCACCAGGACGGCGTAGATCAGGCCGAACGCGGTGGCGACCAGCGGCACCAGCAGGACCCAGATCAGGGTGTTGATCAGTACCCGGACGATCGAGTCCTCCGAGAACAGCCAGCCGTAGTTGCGCAGACCCACCCAGTTGGTGCTGCCCGAATCCATCAAGGAGAGCAGCGTGGTACGGATCGCCGGCACCACCAGCCCGACGACGAGGAACAGCAGCGTCGGCAGCAGGAAGAAGAGTGCGAACAGCCCTTCCCGTGGTTTCCGCCGGCGGGGCAGTGGGGCGCCGCTCGTCGCGGCGGCGACCAGCTGGGCCTCCCGGCGGCGGGCGAACCAGGCCGGCACCACGTCGAGGAGCAGGAGCAGGCCGCCCACCACCGCGACGAAAGCGATCAGCCCGTACATCAGCATGAGGAACTTCGGCTGTTCCTCCGCGAAGTCGAACTCCATCGACCCTCCCAGGGGTTGGATCGAGCGGTGGTCCGGCCCGCGGGCACGGACCGGACCACCGACTCAGATCACTTCGGCCAGCTGCTCTCGATGCCGTTGAGGACCGTGGCGGTGTCCTTGCCGTTGATCCAGGACACCATGCCCTTCCAGAAGGTGCCCGCGCCGACCGCGGCCGGCATCAGGTCCGAGCCGTCGAAGCGGAAGACGGTCTTCGGGTCCTGCAGGATCTGGACGGAGAGCTTGTCCACCGGGTTGGGGACGTTGTTCAGGTCGAGCTTCTTGTTCGCCGACACCCAGTCGCCGATCTTGGCGCGGCTGTTGGCGTACTCGCCGGAGGCCAGGTAGGTCTGCACCGCCTGGACCTCGGGCCGGTCGGCGAAGGCCGCGACGAACTCGCCGCCGCCCAGCACCGGCTTGCCCTTGGCCGGGTCGACCGCCGGGAAGTAGAACGCGAACACGTCACCGTCCTCGGCGACCTTGGTGCCCTTCGGCCACTGGTTGGCGTAGAAGGACGCCTGCCGGTGCAGGGCGCACTTGCCCTTGGTGATGGGCAGACCGGCCTCGCCGAACGCGGTGGTGGCGATGCTCTTCACGTTGCCGAAGCCGCCGTTGACGTACTTCTCGTTCTTGAGGATCATGCCGGCCTTGTCGACCGCCCCGGCGACCTGTGGGTCGTTGAACGGGATGCCGTGGGTGGTCCACTGGTCGTAGACCTCGGGCGACGTCATGCGCAGCATGAGGTCCTCGATCCAGTCGGTGGCCGGCCAGCCGGTGGCGTCACCGGACTCGATGCCGGCACACCACGGCTTCATGCCGGTCGCCGCGATGGTGTCGCTCAGCTTGATGAGCTCGTCCCAGGTGGTCGGGATGGTCCAGCCCTTGTCCTTGAACATCTTCGGCGAGTACCACACGAAGGACTTCACGTTGGAGCCCAGCGGGGCGCCGTAGAACTTGCCGTCCACAGTGCTGTACTTCAGCCAGTCGGGGGAGTAGTTGGCCTCCGCCATGGCCTTGGTGTCCGCGCCGACCGGCTTGAGCTTGCCCGCGTCGACGAACCGCTTGAGCAGCCCCGGCTGGGGGATGAAGGCCAGGTCGGGAGCGTTGCCGCCGTCCACCCGGACGGGCAGCTGGGCCTCGAACTCAGGAGAGCCCTCGTGGTCGATCTTGATGCCGGTGCAGTCCTCGAACTGCTTCCAGGACTGCGCCAGGCGGTCGGCCTCGATGTCCCGGATGGACGAGTAGATCGTGACCTTCTTGCCGTCGTGGCCCTGGTACTTCTCGTATGCGGCGCACTCGGGGGAGCTCGCCTTGCTGCTCTTCTTGTCATTGCCGGTGCCGCAGGCGGTGACGCCGAGCGCCAGCCCCAGAACGCCGGCGATCGCGAGAGCCTGGCGTGATCTGGCAAACGCCATGCCGATCTCCTTCCTAGCCGGCGCGTGGGGGAGTCGAACCCGCGCCGGTCCGATGGGTCGTCCACACATGTAAGCGCTTGCATCTTTGCCGGTCCACCCCCTATCGGACACGGCCCGGTAACAATCCCGAAACCCGCTCATCGGCCGTGGGTACGCTCCCATCCGCAGCTGGTCCCACCCCCGAGAGGCCCCCTTCCCATCGATGGAACTTTCTGTCACGCTGTGCGCACGGAATCGAAAACTTTCAACATTGGAGGAAGTGGATGCGAAAGCGGTGGCTCAGCCTCGCGGCCGTGGGCGCGGTCGTCGCGGCGATCCTGGTGCCGGCGACCCCGGCCATGGCGGCTCCGACCTTCAAAGTCCCGTTCCCGTGCAACCAGTCCTGGTCGGGGCAGACCAGGTCCGACCACAGCCCGGCCTACGCCATCGACTTCAACCGCACCGACGACCTCGGTGACCCGGTGGTGGCCAGCGCGCCCGGCACGGTGGACCGGGTGACCGACCTGGGCGGCACCAGCTACGGCAAGTACGTCCGGATCGACCACGGCAACGGCTACACCACGTACTACGCGCACCTGAGCGGCTTCAACGTCTCGGTCGGGCAGACCGTCGGCTACGGCAAGGTGATCGGGTACGTCGGCAGCACCGGCGGTTCCACCGGCCCGCACCTGCACTACGAGCAGCGGCTCAACGGCAGCGACATCCAGGTCCGGTTCAACGGCGCCCTCGCCTACTACTGGGGCACCAAGACCTACACCAGCGACAACGGCTGCTCCGGCACGAACTATGGGGTGGGCACGGTCAACACCACCTCCGGCGCGAGCCTGACCGTCCGCTCCGGCCCCGGCACCGGCTACACCGCGGTCGGCTCGGTCGCCGACGGCGCGAAGGTCACCATCTACTGCCAGACCACCGGCACCACGGTCACCGGCACGTACGGCACCAGCTCGATCTGGGACCGGATCGGCACCGGGCAGTACGTCTCCGACGCGTACGTCTACACCGGCTACGACGGCTACATCCCCGGCGTGCCGCGCTGCTGACCAACGGGGCGCGCGGTTCCGGGCGCCGCACCGGCGAAAACGCCGGGGTCGTCGGGCCCGGATGCTCCGATCTGGAGGACGGAGCTCCGGGCTCGACGACCCCGGCGGGTCGGAGGGGCAAGGGGTAGAGGGACTGGGGTTGGGATCGGGACGTAAGCGGATCAGGTGAAGATGCTGACGCCGCCCGGGCCGACCAGCAGCCCGATGATGATGAGGACGATGCCCCACAGGATCTGCCGGCGGAAGAGCGCGAGAATGCCGGCGACCACCAGTACGACTGCGAGAATCCAGAGAAGCAAGCTCAACATGCGGTCATCAATTCCCGCCGTGCGCGGACGGCAAACCTCATGACCGGTCGAGCTGATCACCAACATGGAAGATGCTGTACGCCTGCTTGATGACGGGGTGGGCGACGTTGCGGACCCGGACCCCACCCGGGGTGGTGCCCCGCTCGGTCCCGTGGTGCGCGTGCCCGTGCAGGGCCAGCGCGGTGGGGGCCGAGTCGATCGCCTGCCCGAGCTGGTAGCAGCCGAGGAACGGGTAGATCTCCAGCGGCTCGCCGGCGAGCGTGTCCGGCACGGGGGAGTAGTGGGTCAGCGCGACCAGCAGGTCGCACTCCAGCCTGCGCAGCGCCGCGCCGAGCGCGTCCGCGCTCTCCTCGGTGGTGTGGACGAACGCCTTCATCTCCGGCTCGCCGAAGTCGCTGGCGCACCGGCCGGCGAAACCACCGCCGAAGCCCTTCACCCCGGCCACACCGAGCCGGCCCCCGGCGCACTCCAACACGATCCCGTCCCCCTCCAGGACGGTGATCCCCACGTCCTCCAGCACCTTGACCACCTGCGGCACCTGGTCGCACTGGTGGTCGTGGTTGCCCAGCACGGTGATCACCGGCACCCCGAGGTTGCCGAACTCCTGCGCGACGCAGCGGGCCTCGGCCTCGGTGCCGTGCCGGGTCAGGTCGCCGGCGAGCAGCAGCACGTCCGCGCAGTCCGGCAGTTCCTCCAGCGCCGGCCGGAACCGGCCGACCACGTCCTCGTCCAGGTGCACATCGCCGACGGCGGCGATCCGGATCACGATGGAACCCCCCTCACGGCAGCTCCTCGACCTGGCTGGGCGGTTGGGTGCGGGTCACCCCGATGTCGCTGGTGATCGGCACGTCCGGGAACCGCTCGGCCACCCGGCGCAGGATCTGCTCCCGCCGGTGCGGGCTCTCCACCTCGCCGTAGAGCACCAGGCCGCGCTCGCGGCAGACCACGGTGATGCCCTGTTCGGCGACGGACGGGTCCTCGGCCAGCATGCTCTGGATCTCCGCCTCCACGTATTCGTCGGGCGGCGGGTCGCCGGGCTGTCCGGTCACGGGATCTCCCTTCCTCCGGACGCGCCGCCGGGCAGCACGTCCAGCCGGTCGAGCAGCACCAGGAACGCCTCGGCGTACGGCGAGTGCTGCGTCTCCTTCCGTACCCGTTCCCAGTCGATCTGTTCCCGCAGCGAGCGGGCCAGCGGCAGGGCGCGGGCGAAGTCGCAGTAGTGCTGGGAGAAGCTGAGCAGCTTGTGCACCATGAGCTGGCTGGCCGAGAGCACCGGCATGTGGATCGCGTCGACCGGCCGGACGATGGTGTCGGCGAACGTCTCCTCGGTCACCGGGGTCTCGATCGGCCGGTGGATCAGGTCCACCATCCGGCCCTCGTCGTAGACCTTGACCAGCCAGTCCTCCGGCGGGCGCTCGGCGGTGAAGCCGGCCTCGACCAGCGCCTCCAGCGCCCGGTCGACGTCCTGCTCGCGGATCAGGAAGTCCACGTCGTGTTCGCTCGAGTGGCCGCCGTGGGCGTACACGGCGAAGCTGCCGCCGAGCGCGAAGGGGATCTCGGACTGCTTGAGCACGGCGGCGACCTTCTTCAGGGTGTGCACCAGGGTCTCGTCCCCGCGCTCGGCCATCTGGTTCTCCCGTCGTCGTGAGTGGCGGTGGGAATGAAGTTGCGTACCCGGCGAACCGGTCGGCCACACCTGTTGTCGCCGTGCTCCGGTGGCAACGGAGCAGATATGGACAAAACGCCGGGGAAGAGCGTCGGTCGGCTAGCCTCGGGCAGGTGGCCAGGTCACTGCGGGTGCGGCGCGGCGGGGCCCGACTGCGTGCCGTCGCCCTGATCGGCATCGACGGATCGGGCAAGACCACCCAGGCTCACCGGCTCGCCGAGGCGCTCACCGCCGCGGGCCACCCCGCCACCTACCACCGCAACGCCGGCGGCCGGCGCTGGCTGGGCCGCGTGGCCCACCGGCTCGGGCGCCGGGACGCCCAACGCCTGGTCGGCCGGGACGGGCTGCTCGCGGTCGAGTCGGTGCTCCGCTGGCTCGCCATCGCCCTGGCGCTGCTGACCTGCCTGGTCACCGGCCGCACCGCGGTGATGGACCGCTACGCCGCCTGCCAGTACGCCAGCATCCGAGCGCATGGCGGACAACGCTGGGAGCGGCTGGCCCGGGCCGGTTACCGGGTCTTTCCCGCCCCCCAGGTCACCTTCCTGCTCACCGTCGACCCGGCCGAGGCGTACCGGCGGATCGAGCGGCGCGGCACCGATCACGAGAGCATGCGGTGGCTCACCGCCGCCGCGACCGCGTACCGGGCGCTCCCGGAGTACGCCGGCTTCGTGGTGGTCGACGCGAACGGCTCCCCCGAGGAGGTGGCCCGCCGGATCCGCGCCCACCTCGGCGAGTGGCTGCCCGGGGATCCGTCGGCGTCGCCCGGCGGCACCCGGCCACCCGCCGGCGGTTCGGGGCGGGACGGTCCGGTGCCGGCTCAGGCCCGCCCGTAGACCGGGATGCTCGCCCCACTGGTCGGAGCGGACTCGTCGGAGGCCAGGAAGCGGATCACCCCGGCGATCTCGGCGGGCGGGACCCAGCGTCGGTGGTCGGCCTCCGGCTGGGCGGCCCGGTTGGCCGGGGTGTCGATGACGCTGGGCAGCACCGTGTTGCACCGCACCCCGCGCTGGCGGTACTCCACCGCGACCGCGTTGGCGAAGGCGAGCACCGCCGCCTTGGCCGTGGCGTAGCCGGCCGCGCCGGGGAAGGGGGCCACCGCCGCGCGGGCCGAGACGCAGACCACCGCGCCGCCGCCGGCCGCCACCAGGTGCGGCAACGCCGCCTGGGTGACCAGGTACGTCGGGCGCAGGTTGATCCGCAGCATCCGGTCGAACTCCTCGACCGGGGTCTCGTGCACCAGCCCGCCGCTGGCGTACCCGCCGACCAGGTTGACCACCGCGCGCAGCGGGGCCGCCGGCTCGGCGGTGGCCGCCTCGACCGCCCGCGCCGCCCCGGCCGGCTCCAGCA
>NZ_JAPDPH010000081.1 GCF_026013475.1 Micromonospora yasonensis
GACCGTCGACCGGAATGGCGTCGCGGTAGGTGTAGCCGTGCTGCCGGAACAGGTCGCGGTCGGCGTCGGTGAGGGCCTGCGTGTAGGTGGGCAGGCTGAGGGTGTCCATCCACTGCTGCGCTCCGGCGAGGACGGCCGCGGCGCGGCCCGATTCGGCCGGACCGGGCGCGGCGAGCAGCGCCAGGTGGTTGTGCGGCTCGGTGGGCTGCCGCGCGGCGAGGGCCCGGCCGAGCTGGAGGAACCGGTCCTGGTGTGCGCCGGACGCATCGGGGAGCCGGTCCGTGTAGCGGGCTGGGGGTGGGATGGGCCGGTAGCGGTGGAACCAGACGGTCGCGGCCGTGCCGTCGGGTAGCAGGAACGCGTCGCCGAAGAGCAGCGCGTGTTCGATCCAGATCCGGGCCACGGCGGCGAGAACGGTGGGCCGGTGCTGCTCGTCGGGGACGAGCCAGGCGCCGACGGTGGTGGGGGAGAGGGCTTCGGCGGCGAGATCGGCGATCCGGGCGATGTCGCACCACCGGGCCCGGACGACGGGCATGGTCACGTTCATGAGTAACTCCTGGTCACCATCGTGATCGAGGAAAGTCGGGGGAAGGATGCCGGTCGTCGCGGGACCGCCGCGGGCCGGCGTGGGCCACCAGGGGCCGTCAGGTATGCAGGTGCGCAGAGGCCGCCGGTGTCACGCGGGCGGCACGCAAACGGCCCGCCGGTCAGGCGGGCCGGGTGCCCGGTCGGGTCGAGCGGGACGGAAGCGCGACGCCACCGCTCGGGTGGCAGCGGCGCCCGGCCAGGCTGGGCGGCGTCCACACCGAGCCGGTGGCGTCAGCAGGGCCTCCCTGGACGGAGCCGGACGAGGCGGATCCACTGGCGCCGGGAGCGGGCGTGGCTGGCGCGGAATCCGCATCAGGCAGAGGCGGGTACCGCCCATCCGACCCAGCGAGGCGCGGCAGGGACGACAACTGTGTCGTGGTGTGCCAGCCCGTCGGAATGCTGGTGGAGGCGGGGCGCGCAACGGTTCCGCCTGGTTCGCCAACCAGTCCCGTGTTCGGTTCGGTGCAGCAGCCAGGGCCGGCCTGCGGCCCCGCTGGCGGGGGTGGCGGGGTGGCCGGCGGGCCGGTGGGCGGGTCCAGGGGGTCCGTCACCGGGTCGAGGGTGTCGAGCACGGGGTCCAGCGGCTCGAGCACCGGCTCCAGCCCTCGCCAGACGGGAGACAGGACCGGGGCGAGCGGCTGGATCACCGGACCGAGAACGTCAGCTACCGGGGCGACTACGCTGGCCCGGACCGGGTCGGTGACCGGGCGCAGCGCGTCGGCCACCGGGGTGAGCACCCCGGACCCGACCGGATCCGTGACCGGACGGAGAACCTCACCCACCGGTGCCAGCAACTCGCCGCCACCCGGTCGGGTAGCCGGTCGGCCCGACCCAGCGGCGGGATTCGGCGTGTCGACCTGGGCGGGGCGGGCCGCCGCTGGGGTGACCTGGTTCGCCGACGGGGCCGCAGGCTGGGCTGGCGGACGGCCCGGCGCTGGACGAGTGCCGGCTCCGCTCGACGGGGTGCCCGGGGTCGCCTCGCCGGTAGGCACGCCTGGGGCAGGCGGCGGTGCTGTCGGGTCGAGGATCGGGCGGAGGAGGCCGGTGAGCAGGTCGACGGCGGAATCCACCGGCGCGGCCGGCGGACGGTCGGCGGCGTAGGCGACCCCGGTGGTGGCGGCTTCGTGGACGCCCCACGCCACGACGACGCCGCCGAGCAGGAGCCCGAGGCGCAGCGAGACCCGCGTCCACCGCCCGCCCCGTCGAGTCATCCCGCACTCCTCCGACCCTCGGCCATCGCCGACGATCAACGTCCGCACTCTACCGAACGAAGCCAGTCGATCACAGTCTGGCAAGGGGTGGAGTTTGGGCGTCGCGTCCTGGTCAGACGGGCTTCGGCCGCTGTCCAACACCGAGCCAGGGGCGCGAGCACCTAACGGCGCGTTGTCGATCTGGCCACGGCGTCGTCGCAGCGATCGGATCGTTGCCACGGAGGCAGCCATTGCTCACGCCAGGTCGCCGAAGTAGCCCTCCTTCTCGCCAAGCAGCAGCGGCACGTTGTACACCGACAGGTCCGGCCGAGCGCCTGGCGGTGCGCGGTATTCGTTACCTGCTGTATTCGCCAGCCCAACATGCGGGGCTCTGGCATGCTCTCCTGAAGCCGGCGGCTGCTCATGACGCCTGGCTACCGGACCGCTCGGTCAGCGGCTAGATGCGGATGCCATGATCCGCGCATCCCTCATTGGCATCCGCTCAGCACGAATCTTGATACGTGAACGTCGCGGGTACCTGCCCGAGTGCGGTGGTCGACAACTCTCGCTGTCCGCCGGTGACGGTTACGGCTGTCAGCTCGTAACCGGGTCGCTGGTGAGCCGCGCGGCTCGGTGGCGCAGAACCGCGATTCCCGGTGGTGCACGGATTCGTTGATGATGAAGGCGTGCACTCCACCGGGGCGCGATGCTGCTTTAGGCGAGCGGAACGACTGCCAGGTGCGGCGAGCCGCCGGGCCGCGGTGTGATCAGCGTGGCGAAGTGGTGCTGACCCGATGCGGTGCGGGTGCTGGTCCTATCGGAAGGCTGCGATATGACGCTGGGCCCAGTCGGCGAAGGTGCGGGGTGCTCGGCCGAGGATCTGTTCGACGTCGGGACTGATGCGCTGTTCGGCGGGGGTGGGCTCGCCGATGATGGCCAGGGTGGTCTCGACCACGGGTTCGGGCATGAACTGGAGCATCTGCGCGCGGGCCTCCTCGCGGGTCTGCTCGATGAACTGGATCGGTTGGCCGAGCGCGTCGCTGATCGCCTCGACTCGTTGCCGGGGTGAGGTGAGGGCTGGCCCGGTCAATTCGTAGATTTGCCCGGCGTGGCCGTCCTGGAGCAGGGTCACGGCGGCGACCTCGGCAATGTCGTCCGGGTCGATGAATGGCAGGCCGACGTCGCCGAATGGTGCGGCAACGGCCCGCTGGGCGCGGATCGACTCGGCCCAGGCGTAGGCGTTGGAGTCGAAGCCACCGGGCCGCAGGATCGTCCAGTCCGTGCCCGAGCGCCGGACGGCGTCTTCGATTGCTCCTCCCGTACTCCCATGGGAGGAGGATTCTGGCCGCGTAGCGACCCCTTGGGAGGACAGCATCACGATCCGTTTGAGTCCGCTGGTCTTGGCGTCATCAAGGATGTCACTGACGACGTCGCTCGGGTTGCCGGCAGCCGACACGAAGTCGCCGGAGATTAGCAGGAACATCGCTTCGGCACCGTCGAGTGCGGGGCGCAGGGTTGCCGGCTTGGTCAGGTCGGCGCTGATTGCCCGGGCTCCGGGCGGCACATCGGACTCGGTGATATTGCGTGACACAGCCGTTACCTGTGCGTTCGCCTCGGTCAGTAGCCGCACCAGCGTTCGTCCGACGTTCCCGGTCGCTCCCGTTACTACGATCATCTGGTCCTTCTTAGTTAGTTGGATGACTTAATTCAACGTAGCACAGCCGAGTGATCGCGTGGGTATAGTTAGTGAGGTGCCTAACTCAACGAAGCCCCGAGCTCGGGGAGCCGACAAGCGGCGGCGACTAATGGCCGCCGCCGCTCAGGTCCTGCATCGGCAGGGCGTGGAGCGCACCACCATCGCCGACATCGCCGACGCCGCCGACGTCCCGGTCGGGAACGTGTACTACTACTTCAAGACCAAGGATGAGCTGGTTCAGGCGGCCCTTGCCGAGCATGCCGGGCACCTTGCCGAACTCACCGGTGAACTCGACAGGCTTCCCGACCCGCTCGAACGCCTCAAGGCCCTGGTCGCCATGTGGGTCGGCCAACGCGACATCGCGGCCCGCTACGGCTGCCCCACCGGCACCCTCGCCGTCGAGCTCGACAAACGCACCGAGGGTGGCATCGACGCAGAGGCCGGCAAGGTCATCCGGCTGCTGCTGGACTGGGTCGAACACCAATTCCACGAGCTGGGCCTACCCAATCCCGGCGACCTCGCGATCACTCTCGTCGGCGCCTACCAAGGCATGTCACTGCTGGCCAACGCCCTGCGCGAACCAGAGATCATGACTCGTGAGGGAGCCCGCCTCACCCAATGGCTCAACACCCTGCCCGCCACCAGTGCCCGAAGTTCATGAGCCTGCTCCTCATCGGTCCCTTCCCGGATGCTCGGTCATCGGCTAGATCCGGGAGCTGAGCGGAACTCGTCGTGACGTTCCGTAGCGCGCTGATCGCGGCTATGACAGTGCATTCAATCTTGGGTGACGGCTGACGTTGGCGAGCAATGAGGTGAGCCGAGGTCACTACCGTGGCGTGCATGGAACCGCCAACTCGAGCACTGCCCATGTCGGATCTGCAGGCCCTGTTCGGCGTGTTGGTGACCGTCCACGGTCACCTCATGGCCGACGAGCTCCCGCCGGACCTGGTGCGCCGTCTGCTCAGCCGCCTCACCGACCACGGACCGTTGCCTGACGGCGCCTCGGCCGGCGAAATGAATGCCTTGCTGGCCGATCTGTGCCAACGCATGCATTGGGCGATGTCGGAAGAGTACGGCGACTATCCTGAGCCGTCGCCGCGGCGAACCACCTACTACCTTGACCTCCCAAACGAGCCCGAAACCCTGGCCGCATGCATCGCGAGCTTGACCGACCTCGGCGGCCAGACCAGCGAGCAATCGTTCGAGCGACCTGTCCCTCCGAGTCGGCGACACATCGCCGCAGCATTCCCCGACCTGCCGCCCGACCCGGCCCATCATGCCCGGGTGGCGCAGCTGACAGCCCTCGCACGCCGATACGGAGGCCGCTACGCAGGCTTCGGCGCCTGACCTGCACCACCCGGCAGCGCACCAACGGCGGCTATGAGCGGTTGCCTGTTAATCCCGACGGCCGTCGGTCAGGTGGATATGACGTAACCCCGACCCAAAGGCGGCGACGTGGTCCGCGGTGCCGTGGTGCGTTTTTGATGGCGTGAAGCGGCCTTCGCTGACTGCGACGTTGTAGGCGCCCCCGTTTGCATATTCCGCCAGGATTCCGGTCACTTGGTGCTCGGCCGCCCAGGCGAGTCCGGTGTCCAGGGTGTCAAACACGCCGGAGGCGTATCGGGCACGGTCACCGTGGAAGATCCAGACGGTTGACCTGATCGGGCTCCGCTGATCACCGGTTGGCCTGCGGTGCAAGCCACGCCGCTTCCACTCCGCGACGAGCGGAGACACGGCCGCAACAACCTCCTTGACGTCGCCGATGACCACCACAGCCACGTTCACGTATCGCCTGAATTCCTGGCCCGCCTGCTCAACCCTGTCGACGGTTCGGCGCTTGTTCGAGTCCTGGCGGCTCATCGGGCACTTTCCTCTCTTGTGCGGGGTGGCTACGTCGGACTCACGGATCGAGCGACGCCTCGTGTTACGGTTTTCGAGCTTCTCCGTGTTGCCGGTGAAAAGGTATCACCAACACAGTTCACAAGGAAGGCGTGTTGTCGTGAAATCAGGATCGGGTTCGGCGGTGGCGTTCGGCCGCGTGCTGCAGGCCGTGCGCAAGCACCTGTCGAAGAACCAGGCCGATGTCGCCGCCTCCTTCGACCCCAAGCTCTCCGTGGCCGCCGTCTCCATGGCCGAGAGCGGCAACCGCCCACCCAAGACCGAGGCGATCGTCCGGGGCTACGCCGCCGCCTTGGAACTCGACGAGGATGCGCTGCTCGATCTCTGGTGGGCGATGCAGGGGATGGTCGCACTGGAGAGCGAGGCCGAGGAGCGCGTGGTCAAGCAGTGGTGGCGCGAGCTGGAGCCGGGTTCGGACACCTCAGACGACCTTCGCCGCGCCGAAACCGCCGCCAAGACGAAGTGGACTCCGAACGACGACTATTACGCGCCTTCGGCGGCCCTGTTCGCCCTCGCCGACGCGATCTGCGGGATCCTGGCGCGCATGCTGGGTGATTCATGGAAGGTTAGCTATAAAGCCGAGATCGGCCTCCGTGAGCCTTCCGACGGCTACCCCGCAGTGGTCAACATCGAGCTGCGGGCACAGGTTTCGGACGAGTCTCTGGAGATGATGGCCACCTTCGCGTGCCCTGAGCCCGTGACACGGCCCTTCCCGGCCGAACTGATGAGGGCAAAGCCTCAGGGAGGCTCCTCCCCCGACGTCGGATGGATCCTCAACGCGCTGATGGCGATGCCCGCCCGCGAACGAGCGGCCGTCGCCGGGTTCATCCACGGTCTGCGAGAGGGTTTCAGCCTCTACGGAGCCGGCGAAGACAAGTAACGGCGCCACCGACCACGAATCAAGGCCGTGGCTCAGCGGTCGGCGTGGGCCACCGAGTCCGAAACCTGGCCCGCATTATGCGCACGCCGTCGGCCAGCAGCCCGCAGGCGAGGGAGAGCACCGCCACGCTGACGCCGGTCCGCCAGACGGGGTCCTCGGCGGGTAGCCACGATGAGCACTGCGGCGCCAGCAGCGAGCCGCAGCAGCGAACTTCCCACGTGTTCTCCCCAGGCGAGACGCGGCGAACCCCTCCGCACCCGACGCTAAAGGCAAGGTGAGCACCTCGGATTGCGGAGGCCAAGGCGAGCTCAGTACAGAGATCCGAGTGGTGGAACGCACTCTCATCGACAAAAGCGGATGCAGGCGGCTCGGGCTCAGGCGAATGTTTGAGGCGTGCTGCAGCGGATCCGGCAGCACGCGCGGCTCATCAGCAGACCCAGGGACACTCACCCCAGGTCGCCGAAGTAGCCCTCCTCCTCGCCGAGCAGCAGCGGTACGTCGTACACCGACATGTCCGGCCGGAAGCCTGGCGGTGCGCGGTATTGGTTACCTGCTGTATTGGTCAGCTCCAACATCAGGGCGCTGGCCTGCCGCTCCTGGGGCTGGCCGCTGCTCGTGACGTCTGGCTGGCGGACCGCTCGGTCAGCGGCCAGTTGAGTGCACTGGCCGGTTCCTTGTGTCCCTCTCTGAACGAGAACCACTGCGGGTCATGGGTTGCCTTTCGTCCCGGCCGCAGGTTCGTGGATCGTCGGCGTGTGGCGGTGTTGCCTGGTTTCACGGGGGCTCTGGCTCGGCATGGCCGGTGGTGAGTGGTCGGCGCGTAGGGCCATAGCGAAGGTGATCGCGCCGAGGGCGGCCAGGGTGGCGATCACGGCGAAGACTGTGTGTAGCCCGCTGAGTTGCAACGCCGGCCCGGCGGCGGTGTATCCGACGAATGCGGCCAAGTGTCTCTCATGAGGCGGAGGGTAACGGGTGAGGCAGAGACTGCGAAGGCCACTGGTGGTGGCCCTGGTACTGGCCATGGTGGCCACGCTTGGCGGGCTGGAAACGCTCCGCCGCTATGAGTCCGACCAGAGTGTTACTGCCACCGCTGGCGAGGATGAGGGCTTCCTGGATCGGCTCGGCCGGGCCGCGCGGAACCTGGTCAACGGCGGGCCGGGGCGGGCGCGGCCGGAACGGGTCATCGCCGGGCTGCGGCTGGACCAGAAGCCGAAGCCGGGAGTGGTGAAGAAGCCGGCCAAGCGGGTCAAGGAGTTGACCGGCCGCCGCACGGCCACCACCCAGGTGTTCCAGATGTCCGACGGGCGGCTGCAAGCGGAGGTGTCCGCCGCCCCCCGCTTCTACCAGGACGCCAAGGGCGCCTGGCAGCCGATCGACACGACCATCTCGGCCGCTAAGGCCGGTGGCTTCGCCGCGGCGAACACCAGCAACACATTCACCAGCCGGTTTGGCGGCACGACCGGCAATCTGGCGCGGTTCGAGTTGGACGGCCAGCAGGTGACCCTCGGCCTGGCCGGCGCGCCGCGGCTGGTCACCCCGACGTGGAAGGGTGACACGGTCACCTACGCCGGCATCCTCGACGGTGTCGACCTGTCGTACGAGGTGACGGCGACCGCGTTGAAGGAGCGGATGGTGCTGCGCAGCGCCGCCGCGGCGTCGACGTTCACGTTCAGCATGGATGCGGGCACGTTGAAGGTGGCCCAGCGTGAGGACGGGTCGATCGAGTTCCGGTCTCCGCGGGACAACCGGGTGTTGTTGGTGATGCCGGCGCCTTTCATGTTCGACGCCAAGGCTGAGGCGTCCTCGCCGTACGGGTACGCGTACAGCACGAAGGTCACGCAGGCGCTGCGGGCCGATGGTGGCCGGTGGGCGATCGACGTGACCGCGGACAAGGGTTGGCTGTCGGATTCGAAGCGGGTGTGGCCGGTGACGGTCGACCCGACCATCAAGATCCAGCCGACGAAGGACGCGGCCAAGGACGCGATGGTGATGCGGGACGCGCCGCGGGAGCCGTACGGCTCGACGTGGAACCTGTCGGTGGGCACCACCAGCGGTGGGGCGGCGCGGAGCCTGGTCAAGTTCGACCTGACGTCGATCCCGGCCAACACCACGATCGACTCGGCCACGCTGCAGATGTACTACGACCAGACCCACACCACCAACGCCTACGACGTGCCCATCGAGGTCCGGGAGGTCACCAAGGACTGGAATGAGGACACGGTCAACTGGGACTTCATCAACACCAGCATGGGTGACGGTGCCGCCACGGTGGTGCAGGTCGACGACGTCGAGACCGACAAGATCGCGATGAAGGGGGCGTGGCCGGTTTCGACGAGCACCATCGTCAAGGACGGCATCAACGGCACCTACCGCTACAACAAGGACACCGTCGCCGGTGACACGTTCACCTGGACGCCGACCCTGCCCGAGGACGGCACGTACACCGTCGAGGAGCACCACGTCCCCTACTCGGACCGGTCACAGGCGGCGGAGTTCACCGTCACCTACGACGGCGGCTCGAAGATGACGCCGATCAACCAGCAGCAGCCGGCCAACCACGACTGGGCCACCCTGGGCACCTACCCGTTCAAGGCCGGCACGGCCGGCAAGGTGGTCCTCGGCGACGCCACCGTCACGAGCAACGTGGCGGTCATCGCCGACGCGGTGCGCTTCACCAAGGCCGGTGGCGTCAAGAAGAAGGACGAGGCCAACGTCTGGAACTCCTTCCCGGCCACCAACCTCGTGCAGAAGTGGGTCAACGGCGCCGACAACTTCGGGTTCATGCTCAAGGCCGTGGACGAGGAGCGGCTCGCCCACGGCGGCCCGCGCTACGAGGCGGCCGAGGACGCGTTCAACGGAGAGACGGAGAACGCCCCGAAGCTGATCATCAACTACGGCAACCCGGGCGTGGTCGTAGAGACGCCACGGACCCTCTACCCAACGGGCGCCGCGCTGCGCTGGTCGCAGTACCAGGGCTCGGACCTCGCCGAGTACCAGGTGCACCGCTCGAGCAGCCCGAACTTCACCCCGACCGCGGCTACCCTGGTCGCCCCGGTCAAGGGCGCCACGTCGTTCACCGACACCACCGCCACGCCCACCCCGGCGAACTCCACCGACCCGTACGGGCAGGTCTATTACTACCAGGCCGCGGTCAAGACCACCGGCGGCCAGGTGGTTCCCTCCGCCGCAGTGGTGGCCAAGTTGCCGAAGTCGGGGCAGGTGCTGGCGACCATCCAGGCCAGCGCCGACGCGACCGTCTCCTCGAAGCAGAACACCACCAACCTGAACACCCTCGGCGGCAAGCCGCTGCTCAACGTCGGCAACAGCTCCGTCGACTACACCTACGCCCGCGCGTTGCTGCGCTTCGACACCTCGTCGATCCCGTCGAACGCCCGGGTGCTGTCCAGCTCGCTGAACCTCTGGTCCTCCGGCACCATCGTGAGCGCTCAGATGTCGAACTACAACGTGCACGCCCTGACCAGACCGTTCGACCCGGCGACCGTGACCTGGCAGAAGGCCACCGCCACCACCAACTGGACCACCGCCGGCGGTGACTACAACACCGCCGTCGCGGGTTCCCTAGGCAACTTCGGCCAGGACGACCCGCCCAAGTGGCGGCGCTGGACCCTCGACTCGACGGTCCAGAACTGGATCAACGGCACCGTCACCAACAACGGCCTGCTGGTCAAGCACACCGACGAGCCCGGCCGGCTCAAGCAGAACACCGACTTCATCGCCAGCGAGGGCACCGACGCGCTACGCCCGCAACTGCAGGTCGTCTACACCGTGCCCGACGCCGTGCAGACCTACCACGCGCCGACCACCCCCACGGTGATGACGTCGGACGGCACCTACAGCATCCCGGTCACCCTCGCCAACCCGACCGATACGCCCTGGCTCAAGAGCGACTGGGCCCTGTCGTACACCTGGACCCTGCCCAACGGGGACCCCGTCCCCACCGCAGGGGCTTCCCTGCGCACGGCACTGCCCGTCGACCTGGCACCGATCGGCTCTGCGAGCGGCGTCAGCAGCGTGGACGTCACCGCCCAGGTGAAGGCGCCGGCACCCAGCACCGACGGCAACCGGCGCAACAACTACACCCTCAAGTGGGAACTGAGCAAGGCCGACGGCACCAAACTCACCGACATCGGCCCACTCACCCAGGACATCGCGGTCGAAGAACCCACCTCCGACCAACTCGGCCTAGAAAAGTACTACGCGTACGCCGGAATTTCGACCGGGGCGGGAAGCAGCCTCAGCAACAACCTGTACGCCGGCAACACCGTCTGGTCGTACAACGCGCTGTCCAATCCTTCCCGTGGCAGCCTGTCCACCTTCGTGCGTCTCGCCTACAACTCCCTAGACACCTCGAACAGCGTCGCGGGACACGGCTGGTCGCTGCAGGCCACGGCTGTCCAGCGACTGGGTAGCCCGCTGGACTTCCACCCGAACCTCAACCCGACCACGGTCACGCTGACCGACGGGGACGGCACCAGCCACCGGTTCACCTGGGATCCGGCGACCTCGGAGTGGAAGAGCCCCAAGGGCGTTCACCTCTACCTGCAGAAGGTCACCAGCCTCGACTGCAAGCCCAACACGCAGGAGCGGCGGGCCTGGCGGCTCATCCGGCCGGACCGTACCCAGTTCTACTACGACTGCGAGGGCTTCCCGACCAGTGTGGTGGACAACAACGACAACGAGTTGGTGTTCACGTACGAGGAGCGGCGGTCCAACAACAAGCCGACCAAGTTCCTCCGGTACCTCACCGACCCGGCCGGCCGGCAGACCCTGACCCTCGACTACTACGTCAAGGGCCAGGACTACGACTACATCGACGACACTGACTGGACGCGGAAGTCCGCGACCAACCTGACCAACCCGAAGATCATCGACCATGTCTCGCGGATCACCGACATCTCGGGACGCAAGCTCACCTTCACCTACACGGACAAGGGTCTGCTCGGTGAGCTGATCGACGGCGCCGGATTCAGCCAGCCGAAGGTGTTCGAGTTCGCCTACGACGCCACACAGGGGAACAAGAACGTCAAGCTGGTGAAGGTCACCGACCCGCGGGACCACACTACCGACCTGTACTACAACTACCCGCAGACGGGCGACGACCCGCAGTTCCACTGGACCACCAAGTCGTACCGGGACCGCTCGCTCAGTTCGACGCAGTTCGCGTACACGGACCCGGACGGCCCGCAGCTCAAGACGATCAACGCCACGGTCACGGACGCCGAGCTGCACGACACGACGTACCTGATGGACGGCTACGGCCGGCCCACTCAGGTCACCAACGCAAAGACCGAGATCACCAAGCTCGAGTGGGACGACGACCACAACGTCAACAAGCTCATCGAGAACAACACTGCTGCGTGGAGCTGGACCTTCGACGCCAAGACCGGCTACCCGACCGAGATCAAGGACGCTGAGGCGGTCAAGAACGGCACCAATGGCACGGTGCTCACCTACGACGGCCAGCTCAACGGTTACGTCGCCGACCTCGCCAGCAGGACCAGCCCGCAGGGACGCAAGTGGACCTTCGGACACACGGCGACGGGTGATGTGCAGTGGGTGGTCGACCCCGTGGGCAACACGACCGAGGACACGGAGGATTACAAGACCCTTTACAGCTACGACGCGTACGGCCAGCTCGCCTCCGTCACCGACGCCAACGGCCACGTCACCCTCAGCAGCGACTACGACGCCAACGGCCTCCCGAAGGCAGTCACCGACGCGCTGGAGAACGCCACCACGTTCGTCTATGACGAGCGTGGCCAGGTCACCCGGATAACGGACGCGGAGGGGAAGCGCTTCTCCCAGGAGTACGACGTATTCGGCCGGCCGCTGGCGAGCACGATGCCGGTGAACCAGGCCGAGGGCAGGTTCATCACCACGCCCGCGCCGGAGTACGACGCGAACGACAACGTGGTGAACGCCGTCGCTCCCAACGGCGCCGTCACCACCGTCAAATACGACAGCTCCGACCAGGTCGAGCACACCCTGGCGCCGGCCGACACGATCGACGGGACGCGGCCGAAGACGTCCTACGACTACGACAAGGTGGGCAACGTCCGGTTCGTCACGGAGCCGAGAGGCAACCTGACAACGGCGGATCCGGACGACTTCGTCACCGAGTACGTCTACGACAAGATCTACCAGCTCACCAGCACCATCGACGCCCTCGACGGCCGGACGAGCTTCGAGTACGACGACGTCGGCAACCTGGTCAAGGTGGTGGATCCGCGGAAGAACGCCACTGCCGACCCGGATGACTTCACAGCGAAGCAAGCGTACGACCTCAACCACCGGCCGACCGTCTCGACGGATGCCATCGGCAAGACGACGAGCCTCGGTTACGACCGGGATGGCCTCACCACCAGCCGTACCGACCAGGAGGGCAACAAGGTCCTCATCAACTACGACGAGCGGGGCCTGCAGAGCGAGGTCAAGGTTCCGCACGAGACCGTGGACGGGAACATCAACTACCGGACCACCGAGTACAAGTACGACGAGGTCGGCAACCAGACCAAGGTGGTGAGCCCCCGCGGGGTCGCCACCACCAACGATCTAGACGACTTCGCCCAGATCACGGTCTACGACAAGCTCAACCGGGTCAAGGAACAGATCCAGCCGTACGACCGGGACGACCAGTACTACAACGTGCCGGAGCCGACCGTCTACGACTACGACAAGGTCGGCAACCTCACCAAGGTGTCCCAACCCCCGGCTGGCAAGGCCCCCGGCGTGGACGGCCTGCGGGTGGATACGGTCTACAGCTACCTCGACAACGGGTGGATGGCCACGTCGACCGACCCGTTCGGCGTGCAGGCCAAGTTCGAGTACAACGAACTCGGCCGGCAGACCAAGCGCACGCTGACGGGTGCGGATGGCGCCCTGAGCCGCGTGATGACCTGGGACTATTACCCGGACGGCAAGCTGAAGTCGCACATGGACAACGGCGCGCCCTTCGGCGGTCACGCACTGATGGTGGACAACAGCGACCCCGAGGAGGCGAAGGCCTTCGGCCCGACGCCGTGGACCACCAGCACGTCGGGCTCCGGCTACTACGGTCCTGACTACGCCACTCATGCACCGGGCACTGGTGAGAACCGCTTCGAATGGACCATGCCGCCGCGGACGGAAGACGCTGAAGCGGAGGTGTTCGTCCGGTACCCCGCCGTGGAGGGCGCGGCGACGGACGCGAAGTACACGGTGACATCCGCCTACCCGGCGGATCCCGTGACGGTCACGGTGGACCAGACCCAGCGCGCCGGAGAGTGGATCAGCCTCGGCAAGTACCACGTCACGCCTGGCACTGCGCCGTACGCCGTGAAGCTTTCAGACCAGGCCAACGGCACGGTCGTAGCAGACACCGTCAAGTGGGTCATCACCAACACCATCGACCCGGACAACGAGTACCTGACGTTCGACTACAGCTACGACATCAACGGCAACCTGACCCGCATCCACGACGGGGCGCCGAGCACGAAGATCGACTACTACGAGAACACCTATGACGGTCTGAACCGGACCGCCAAGACGGAGGAGGTGCGCTCGGGAAGCGTCGCCCACACCGCGACGTACCGCTACGACGCCAACAGCAACCTGACCCGCCGAACCTACGACGCACGGATCGACACGTTTGAGCACGATCCGCGGGACTTGCTGGCGAAGGTCACCAACGCCGCATCGGCCAGCGACCTCGAGCCGGAGGTGACCAGCTACACCTACACAGCCCGGAAGCAGGTGCTACGGCAGACCAAAGCGCTGAACTACACCGTCGACTACACGTACTACTCCGACGGCCTCCTGCGGCACCAGATCGACAAGCAGGGCGGCCTGGGCACGACGGTCACCGAGCACGACGTGACCTACGACCTGAACGGCAACCGGGCCACGGACAAGTACAAGCTCATGAACGCCGACAACCACGGCGCCTACCTCAACGACGAACGCACCTACACCTACGACCCGCGTAACCGGGTCACCGAAGTGATCAAGTACGGCGGCACGGAGACGTACCAGTACGACGCCAACAGCAACATCATCTTCGAGCGGCAACAGGGCGAACTCAACAAGAGCACCAACTACAGCCACACCTACGACCGCAACCGGCTGCAGAGCACCCTCACCCGCTCGTACGACGGGATCGGTGGCTCGACCAGCGAGAGCTCGACCTACACGTACGACTCGTTCGGCCGGATGACCTCGGCAGACGGCGACAGCGCCTGGAACTGGTACGAGTATGACGGGTTCGACCGCAAGGTCCGGCGAGCGACGTATGCCAACCAGACCAGCTCGGATGTGACCGAATTCGCCTACGACCCCTTCCACAGAACGACCCAGGAGACCCGCACCAGGCGCGACGGCACCAACCCGGAGACCACGTCCACGACCGCATTCCAGTACCTCGGCGCGAGTGACCTGGTGCTGTCGGAAGACCACGACAGCGGCAAGAAGGTCACCGACTACCGGTACGGCCTGAACGGGGACCGCCTCTCCCAGGACACGACCGGCGAGTCCGCGGGCGAGTACTACTACAGCTACAACCCCCACGGGGACGTGGAGGCCATCACGATCCCGAGCGGCCAGACCGCTGCCACCTACGGCTACACGGCATACGGTCGAGACGACCTGCCGATGTTCACCGGGGCGGACAAGCCCGACCCGGAAAACCCGAGCAAGGAACCGGTCAACGCGTACCGGTTCAACGCCAAGCGGTGGGACGACGGCGGGACCTACGACATGGGGTTCCGCGACTACTCCCCGACCTTGGCCCGATTCCTGACCCCGGACGTGTACGCCAGCGGCATGGCGGACCTCAGTCTGGGCATCAGCCCGGCGACCGCCAACCGGTACGCGTTCGCCGGCGGCAACCCCATCACCAACATCGAGATCGACGGCCACTACTCCGGGGTCGACTTCCTGGAGGACCTGGTCAACGGCGTGGGCGCCACGGTCGCCTTCAGCATCGCAGGTGTCCTGTCCGGGCCGGCGATGGCGTTCGACTGCGCAGCCCAGGCCAGCGCCTGCTGGCAGGGCGTGAAAGACACCTACAACTCCGCCGTCGATAACCCGTGGGGCTACGCCAAGGGCATGTGGCACGACACCTGGGACCCAATCGAGGGCTCCTGGGAGGCGGGCGAAGAAGGCGTCGCAGTCGGTATGGGGATCGGGGTCATCGTCGGCCTGGTCTACGGCGGCAAGGGCCTCAACAAGGCACTGAAGGCCACCAAGGCCGCCAAGATCCATACTGCCGGTCGTGGTGCTCGGATGGGCGAATCGGAATCGTTCCTCTGGAATGGAGCAACGGTTCGCTACAGCGAGACGGCCACCGCTATCGGCGACGATGACCACACAATGCAAAATTTCCTGCGCTCGCGCGGCGCCGCTGGGCATGATGCCATCCTTCATGGAGACAAGGAGGGCAATTTTAGGGTGAACGGTATGATCACCCATCCCCAGCAGGTGGCGGATGCCATCCTCGAGAACCCTTCATACCGCCGCGGTGATCCCATCAACCTGGTTACCTGCCACGGCGCATGTGGTGCGGCCCAGGACCTCGGCAATATCCTTGGAGTTCCCGTAAATGCCAGTCTTCACGAGGTGGACCTTCACCCTCGTACTGGACTTCTGCGAGAATGGGAGAATGGCTACTAGTAATGTGACTGAGGTGGGCGGGGGTCGAGTGTGGCCCCTGCCCACCCTTGACCGCGGCCCTGGGTCCGCGAAACCCTTTGCCATTGACCGCCAAATGTTGGAGCCGTTGGTGGGTGGTCTGGTCGGGGAGACGAAGGACCGAGTTGCCGATTACCTGTCTTCGGGGATTACAATAGTACCTCTCATGAGCTATACCGAAGACTTAATTGATGAGCGATTCGGTGTGTCTGGCGGATCTGGCATTCTTTCGGATGGCACTTTCTATTGGCGTCGAGATGTCGCAGAGTATGTTCGCGAATATGGGATAGATGTGGGAGAAGCTGCCGTAGAGCACATGCGTAGGCTCCGATGGAGAATGCCAGATCTGCCTCCGGACCGCATTGCCGATATAGACGAATATCTGTATGGATTGGCATCAGGTAGGTGACGTGATTTACGGCGCCATGGCGGATGCGAGAGGGGGGTGGCTACTGTAGTCATCGCCCCACCGCAGCCGGAAGGTGAACGGTGAACGGTCGACACAACGTCGGTGCCCGGCGATCAAAACTGATCTTCGCGCACCCGATGGGTAACTGTCAGAACGTGCTGGCCCTGGCGCTGTTGCGTTGGGCGCGAGCAAGATCGAACACGGCTTGACCGGTATGGTCAGGCTGGACCAGTGAGGTCATCGTCTCGCGTTCGGTCCTGGTCACCGCCGAGGTCGGCGTTCGTCGGGTTCCGGTTCCCACCCGAGGTGATTGTTCTCGCGGTGCGCTGGTACCTCCGGTTCAACCTCTCCTATCGCGACGTGGAGGAACTGCTGGCCGAACGTGGGGTCGAGGTCGACCACGTCACCGTGTTCCGGTGGGTGCAGCGGTTCACCCCGCTGCTGGCCGACGCCGCCCGGTTCTGCCGTCACTCACCGGGAGACCGCTGGTTCGTCGATGAGACGTACGTGAAGGTCAACGGGGTCTGGCGGTACATGTACCGTGCCATCGACCAGCATGGCCAGGTCATCGACGTGCTCGTCTCGCCACGTCGTGACGCCGCAGCGGCGCGGCGGTTCTTCCAGCGAGCGTTGTCGACGTTGAAGGTGACGCCGAGCGAGGTCGTCACCGACGCCGCCGCGGTCTACCCCGGCGTGATCGACGAGTTGATCCCGTCTGCGTGGCATCACGTCGAGCGGTATGCGAACAATCCGATAGAGGCCGATCACAGCCAGCTCAAGCACCGACTCAGACCAATGCGCGGGTTACGCAACGACCACACCGCCCAGACCATCATCGCCGGACACGCCTTCATACAGAACCTTCGCCGCGGACACTACGAACTCGCCGTCGATGCCCCACCCGTGAACCGGGTGGCCAAGGCGTTCACCGAGTTGGCCCGGGCGATCTGAATCCGTCTCCCAACGCGGTTCACCGTGTCTGCCGATCCGGTAACGCAACGGCCCCGGTTCGTGTGCTCGGCGTGTGGTCCTGGGCTGGGAAAACGGGGGTCCGGGTGACGTGGGTGAACGTGGGCCACTCCCTGCCACCCCAGGTGAACCCCCAGGTCGCTAGACTGAGCGCTCGCGCCCTCGTAGCTCAGGGGATAGAGCAACGGTTTCCTAAACCGTGTGTCGCAGGTTCGAATCCTGCCGGGGGCACCAGGTCACACCCTTGATCAGCGATCACGATGCCGCCTTCCAGGGCTTCCATGTCTTGGCGTTCCCGATCACCTCGCCACCTTGGCCCTGCTCGCGTCCAGTTGCCGGCGTTGAAGGTGGGCGTGGCCCGTACTACGGTCACCGGCACGTTTGGATCTCCACGAAGGGCACTCCATGCGCGCTCCGATCATCGTCCTGACCATCATTCTTGTTTCGGTTCTCGTGGCCGTGGCCGTTCCGAAGCTCACCGGCCAGGTGCAGATGCGGGACCGCATGGCTCACCTCGGCCTGTCGTCCACTTCCACGCGCCTGATCGGCGTCCTGGAGGTCGCCGCCATCGTCGGTCTGCTGGTCGGCCTGGTCTGGCCGCCGCTGGGCATCGCGGCAGCGGTTGGCCTGGCCATGCAGATGATCGGGGCGGCCATCTTTCACGCCCGTGCGAAGGATCCGGTCCCCGTGGCGGTGGTACCGGTGGTGTTCGCCGTCGCCGCCGCCGCGCTCGCCGTCCTGCACGTCCTGAACGGCTGAGGTCGGTCTGACCAGCCGGCTCTGTCGACAGATCAGATCCGGCGGATCGTGGCGGGGGCACGACGTCGACCGGGTTACCGAGGCAGCCGATAGACCGACACGTGGGACCGCGACTCGGCGGTGAACTCCGCGCCGGACCAATCGGCGTGCCGGGATTCCAGCTCGAACCCGGCCAGTTGCGCCATCAGGTCCAGTTCCGCCGGCCAGATGTAGCGGTGCGGGCTGCGGAACAACCGGGCCTCGGTGCCCTCGCCGAACTCGAAGTGATGCGACACGACGTGCTGATTGAGCACGTCATAGGTGTCCAGGCCGAGGTAGCCGGGCTCGGCGTGGAAGACGGTGGCCGGCTGGCCGGGTGGGAGCTTGCGCAGCTCCGGCACCCAGAGTTCGATCACGAAACGTCCGCCGGGGACGAGGTGGCGGGCGGCGTTGCGGAAGCACTCGACCTGCTCGGCCTGGTTGTACAGGTTGGCGATGGTGTTGAAGACCAGGTAGACGAGCGTGTATGGGCCGGGAGCCACGGTGGTGGTCATGTCCCCGATGAGCACCGGGATGGTCGCCTCGTCGACCTTGGTCCGCAGCTTGGCGACCATCGGACGGGACAGCTCGATGCCGGTGACCGGTACGCCCCGCTCGGCGAGTGGCACGGCCACCCGGCCGGTCCCGATGGCGAACTCGAGCGCCCGGCCGTCGCCGGCGAGCGCGGCGAGCCGGTCCACCGTCGGCCCCAGCACCTCCGGCGCGAACATGCCGGTGCCGGGCGTGTCGTAGCGCTGGGCCGCGCCGGCGTCCCAGATTTCCTCCTGACTCAGCATGATCCCGACGATGGTCCTCGATGCGCTCGTTGTCGACCGAATTGCGGACCATCGGACCAGCCGGGGGCGGGCCGAGGACGCGTCAGGCTCCGGCGTAGCGGGCGGCGATGGCCTGCGCCTCCTCCGCCATCCGGCTCCGCATCTCCGGGGGTGCCAGCACCTCGACGGCTGAGCCGAGGCTGAGCAGCGCGGACACCGCCCAGCCGAGGTTCTCGAACGGCACGGTCAGCTCGATCTCGCCGGTGGCGGTCACCGGTACCCGGTCCTTGCCGGGCACGGGCACCAGGCGACGCAGGCGCGGCAGGGCCCGGGGCGCCACGCGCACGGTGACCTCGACCGCGGCCGCCTCGTCCTCCAGCGCCCGGCGCGCCTCGGCCCACGAGCCGGCCAGGTCGAAGCCGGACGGGCGGGCCACCGGCTCGTCGAGCGGCTCCACCGCGCGCACCCGGGAGACCCGGTACGTGCGCCGCTGCCCGTTCCGCCGGGCCACCAGATACCAGTCACCGGCGGCGAGCACCAGTCCGAGCGGGTCCACGTCGCGCGTGGTCGCCCGCCCGTCGCGGACGTAGTCGAGGCGTACCCGGCGGTCGCGCCAGACCGCGTCGGCGAGCTGGGGCAGGCAGGGCACCGGCTCGGGGGTGCCGTACCAGCGGGCCGGGTCGAGGTGGAACCGCTCGGCGGTGCGGGCGGCGCGTTCCCGTGCCGCGCCGGTGAGGCTGGCCCAGACCTTGGTCCGCGCACCCTCCAGCAGCTCGCCGAGCCCCAGCTGCTCGGCCGGGCCGGCCAGCCCGAGGAAGGCCAGCGCTCCGGCCTCGTCCAGCCCCACGCCGGTGAGCCGGGTGCGGTAGCCCCGGTCCAGGCGGTAGCCGCCAGCCGGCCCGCGCGTCGACCGCACCGGGATCCCGGCCGCGACCAGGGCTTCGACGTCTCGCTGGACGGTACGCTCGCTGACCTCCAACAGCCGGGCCAGCTCCCGCGCGCTGGCCTGGCCGCGCACTTGGAGCTGCAGCAGCAGGGTCATCATCCGTGAGGCACGCACCCCGCCATGGTCGCTCACGTATACGACAGAGGGTGTCGGGAATCGGGGGCAGACTGGGTCGCACCGGGAGAGGGGAGCGACGTTGACGGAGCGGATCACGGCCGAGCGGTTCCACGCGGCCGACGGGGTGGCGGACTGGCGGGTGCTGGGCGAGGGTGCCTGCGCCTGGTTCCGGACCGGGTCGTTCGCGGCCGGGGTACGGCTGGTCGGGGCGATCGCCGACCTGCCCGGCCTCGCCGACCACCAGCCCGACGTCGACCTGCGGCCCGACGGGGTGGCTGTACGCCTGGTCACGCTGACCGCCGACCACTACGGGTTGACCGGGCAGGATCTGGCCCTGGCCCGGGAGATCTCCGCGGTGGCGCGCGAGTTGGGCGTACCCGCCGACCCGGCGGCGGTGCAGAGCGTGCAGGTGAGCGTCGACGCCCTGGCCCTGCCCGGGGTCACGCCGTTCTGGCGGGCCCTGCTCGGGTACGGCCACCGGGCCGGCAGCCCCGAGGACCTGGTCGACCCGCACGGGCGGGGGCCGGCGTTCTGGTTCCAGCAGATGGACGCGCCGCGCCCGCAGCGCAACCGGATGCACGTCGACGTCTGGGTCCCGTACGACGTGGCCGAGGCCCGGATCGCGGCGGCGCTCGCGGCCGGCGGACGCCTGGTCGACGACGGCCACGCCCCGTCGTGGTGGGTGCTGGCCGACCCGGAGGGGAACGAGGCCTGCGTGGGCACGGTGGGCTGGCTCGACCCGGCGGGCGAGGCCTGATGCCGATCACCGTGGTCCCGGCCAACGAGGCTGGTTGGGACGACCTGCAGACCGTCTTCGGCCGGCGCGGTGAGGCCGCCCGCTGCCAGTGCCAGTGGTTCAAGGTCCGGGACCGGGAGTGGGCGTCCGTTCCGGTCGAGGCCCGGGCCGAGCGGCTGCGGGACCAGACCGACTGCGGCAATCCCGGCTCCGGAACCACCAGCGGCCTCGTCGCCTACCTGGACGGCGAACCGGTCGGGTGGTGCGCGGTCGAGCCGCGCACCGCCTACCCGCGGCTGCGGTACGCCCGGGTGCCGTGGACCGGCCGGGACGAGGACCGGACCGACCCGGATGTCTGGGCGGTGACCTGCTTCGTCACCCGGGTGGGCTACCGCCGCCAGGGCGTCAGCCGGGCGCTCGCCCGGGCCGCCGTCGACTTCGCCCGGGCCCGCGGCGCCCGCGCGCTGGAGGGCTATCCGATGATCCTTCCGCCAGGGCGGGAGGCCACCTGGGGAGAGTTGTACGTGGGCAGCCGGAGCATCTTCGCCGACGCCGGCTTCGTCGAGGTGAGCCACCCGACGCCGCGTCGGGTGGTGATGCGGATCGAATTCTGACCTCGGGTCGGCCCAGGAACGGTCGGCACCCGTTCGAGCGCGTTGTTACGCTCCGGCGAGGAGCAGTGCGCAGCGTGACGATCGGGCCTGGCGGGTGCCGGATGGTCACCGTCGGTACCCTGCTAAGTCCTGGCCTGCCCGCGACGACATGGTGGTACTTGATGAACGATCTTCGAGTGGTGGCGTTCGACCTGGACGACACCCTGGCGGTTTCCAAGTCCCAGATCGATGGTCGGATGGCGGAACTGCTCGGCCACCTGCTCACCGAGGTGGACGTGCTGATCATCTCCGGGGGTCGGTTCGAGCAGTTCGAGGCGCAGGTGCTGACCCACCTCGACGTGACCGAGGAGCAGCGGGGCCGGCTGCACCTGATGCCCACCTGCGGCACCCGTTACTACCGTTGGTCGGACGGGGATTGGCGGCAGGTCTACGCCGAGGATCTGAGCGAGGCGGACAAGGCCCGGGTGGTCGGGGCGCTCACCGAGTCGGCGCAGGCGCTGGGCCTCTGGGAGTCGAAGACCTGGGGCGACATCATCGAGGATCGGGGCAGCCAGATCACCTTCTCCGCGCTGGGCCAGTCCGCCCCGCCGGCCGAGAAGTACGGCTGGGACCCGGACGGCAGCAAGAAGAAGCGGCTCCGGGACGCGGTCGCCGAGAAGCTGCCCGACCTGGAGGTTCGGGGCGGCGGCTCGACCTCGATCGACGTGACCCGCAAGGGCGTGGACAAGGCGTACGGCATGCGCAAGCTGCTGGAGTGCCTGGACCTGAAGCTGGACAACGTGCTCTTCGTCGGTGACCGGCTCGACGCCGGCGGCAACGACTACCCGGTGAAGGCCATGGGGATCCAGTGCATCCCGGTGACCCGCTGGGAGGAGACGGCCGACTACGTCGAGGCCCTCGTCGACGACCTGGTGAAGCTGCGCGAGCAGCGGGCCTGACCTGGCCGTCGCCGCCCCGGGCGGGACGGGCCGGGGCGGCGACGAGAGCCGTCAGAGCGCGGCGCGGACCGCCTCGGCGAGCGTGGTCGGCGCGCGCCCGAGCAGCCTGGCCAGGTCGTCGCCGACCGCCAGTTCGCCCTGCGCGAGACCGCGGTCGCCATCGGCGAGCACGGCCGCGTACCCCTCCGGCAGGCCGGCCGCGACCAGCAGTTCGGTGTACTTGTCGACGGGCAGGTCGAGGTAGGAGATCGCGGTGCCGGCCTGCCGGGAGATCTCGGCGGCCAGCTCGGTCATGGTGAAGGGCGCGCCGCCCAGCTCGTACACCTTGCCGGCCTGGCCCTCGGTGGTGAGCACCACCGCGGCGGCCTCGGCGTAGTCCGCGCGGGTGGCGGCGCTGACCCGCCCGTCACCCGCCGCGCCGGCCACCCCGTGCTGGCGGTACGTGGGCAACTGGGCGGTGTAGTTCTCCAGGTACCAGCTGTTGCGCAGGAAGACGTACGGCACGCCGGAGTCCTTGATCAGCTGCTCGGTGGCCTTGTGCTCGGCCGCCAGCACCAGGCTGGAGGTGTCGGCGTTCGCGATGCTGGTGTAGACGAAAAGCCCGATTCCGGCCTCCTTGGCGGCGGTGACCACGTTGGCGTGCTGCGCCACCCGCTTGCCGACCTCACTGCCGGAGACGAACATCAGCTTGTCGGCGCCGGCGAAGGCCGCCTGCAGCGACTCGGGATCGTCGTAGTCGGCCCGCTGGGTGACCACCCCGCGCCCGGCGAGGTCGGCGAGCCGGTCGATGTTGCGGCCGAGCGCCACGATCTGGTCGGCCGGTACGCCCCGGTCGAGCAGCGACTCGATGATCAGGCGGCCGAGGTGGCCGGTGGCGCCGGTGACGACGATGGACATGAGGACTCCCTGTACTGGCGACAGAATCTTTCTTCCCACGCCAACGGGAACAGCAGAGGCTTACTTCCCGTTGGAGAGTAGGCACCTTGAAGTTCGGTACGCACTGAAAGAGAGTGAGCCCGTGCAGGCGGACCCGTTCAACCGGAACTGCGGCAGCCGGAAGGTCCTGGACCGGATCGGCGACCGCTGGAGCGTGCTGGTCGTGCTCACCCTCGCCCGCGGCGACCGGCGCTACGGGGAGTTGGCCGAGCGGATCGACGGCATCAGCCAGAAGATGCTCACGCAGACCCTGCGCGGGCTGGAGCGGGACGGCATCGTCACCCGTACCGTGCACGCCACCGTGCCGCCCCGGGTCGACTACGCGCTCACCGACCTCGGCCGCAGCCTGCTCGACCTGGTCGCCGGCCTGGAGGCGTGGGCCACCACCCACCTCGCCGAGGTGGAAGCCGCCCGGACCCGGTACGACGCCCGCTGACGACGGTTCCGGAACCGGCGGAGCCTGGCGCGATCGGCGTCGATGGGGTAGGAACAGGACGTCCGGCCCAGAGAGCGCTCTCACGCCTCCTGGTCGACCCGTACCCCATCACCGACAGGCAGGCAGATGAGACCAGTCGACCCCTCCCGCCGCCGTTTCCTCACCCTCACCGCCGCCTCCGCGGCGTCGTTGACCGCCCTCGGGCTGCCCGCGCTGCCGGCCGCCGCCGCGCCCGCCGCCGGCGACCCGGACCTCGGCCCCAACGTCTTCGTATACGACCCCAGCACCCCGGTCGAGGAGATCCAGTCCACCCTGGACCGCCTGTTCGCCGCGCAGGAACACAACGAGATGGGCGCCGACCGGTACGCCGTGCTCTTCAAGCCCGGCCGGTACGAGGTCAACGCCCGGCTCGGCTACTACACCACCGTCGCCGGCCTCGGCGCCCACCCCGACGACGTGGAGATCCACGGCGCGGTCCGGGTGATCGGCCAACCCGACCCGAACTCGCCCGCCGGGATCTCCGCCCTCACCAACTTCTGGCGCTCGGTGGAGAACCTCGCCGTCACCCCGACCGACTGGTCGAACCAGTGGGCCGTCTCCCAGGCGTCGCCGATGCGCCGGGTGCACATCAAGGGCATCCTCTGGCTGGAGCCCGGCAACGGCGGCTACTCCAGCGGTGGGTACATCGCCGACTCCAAGGTGGACGGCATCACCATCAACGGCTCCCAGCAGCAGTGGCTGACCCGGGACAGCGAACTCGGCGGCGACTGGACCAACGGGGTCTGGAACCAGGTCTTCTCCGGTGTGCTGGGCGCACCGGCGCAGGGCTTCCCCAACCCGCCGTACACCACCCTGCCGACCAGTCCGGTGACGCGGGAGAAGCCGTACCTCTTCGTGGACGAGGCGGGCGGCTGGCGGGTGGCCGTGCCCACGCTGCGGCACGACACCGCGGGCACCACCTGGGGCGCGGGCGCCCGGCCGGTGCCCTCCCTGCCGCTGGCCGACTTCTTCGTGGCCCGGCCCACCGACTCGGCGAAGCGGATCAACCAGGAACTGTCCCGGGGTCGGCACCTGCTGCTCACCCCCGGCGTCTACCACCTGGACCGGGCGCTGCGGGTCGAGCACCCGGACACCGTGGTGCTCGGTCTCGGCATGCCCAGCCTCGCCCCGACCACCGGCGACGCGGCCCTGCGGATCGAGGACGTCGACGGCGTACGCGTCGCCGGGGTGCTGGTCGACGCCGGTCCGGTCGAGTCGGAGGTGCTGGTCGAGGTGGGCAAGCAGCACAGCCACCGGTCGCACGCCGACAACCCGATCTCGCTCCAGGACGTCTTCTTCCGGATCGGCGGCCCGAACGTCGGCAAGGCCGCCACCAGCCTGGTGGTGAACAGCCGGCACACCCTGATCGACAACATCTGGGCCTGGCGCGGCGACCACGGCAAGGCCGGCACCATCGGCTGGACCGTCAACACCGCTGACACCGGCGTCGTCGTCAACGGCGACGACGTGACCGCGTACGGCCTCTTCGTCGAGCACTACCAGCGCTGGCAGACGGTGTGGCGGGGCGAGCGCGGCCGGACGGTGTTCTACCAGAGCGAACTGCCGTACGACCCGCCGAGCCAGGCGGCCTGGCGCAGCCCGACCGGCAACGGCTGGGCCTCGTACCAGGTCGCCGGGCACGTGCGCGAGCACGAGGCGTGGGGTCTGGGGGTCTACTCGTACTTCAACCAGGGCGTGGACATCCGCTGCGACCGGGCGATCGAGGCGCCGAGCCGGGCCGGCGTCCGGTTCCACGACGCGGTCACCGTCTTCCTCGACGGCAGCGGCGGCATCGAACGCACCATCAACGAGGCCGGCACCCCGGTCGTCGGCTCGTACGGCACCAGCCCGGTGGTCAGCTACCCCTGACCCGGGTGCAGCGGCCCGGCCGGCCGTGGCCGGCCGGGCCCTTCCCGTCCGATGTAACGAGAATTCGTCGGAAGGCGCTGCGCCCCTCACCCGGTGCGCGAGCGGTGGACCGGTCATAGGCTCGCCCGTACATCGGGCCCGGCAGGTGCGGCCACCCGGAGCGGGTCGACGGACGCGATCGAGGGGGCGCGTCCGACGCCCGCCGGGGTCCCGATGGCTCAGCCGGGGAGCTGCTCGGCGCGGGCGACCACCTGGTCGATCAGGCCGTACTCGCGGGCCTGCTCGGCGGTGAACCACCGGTCCCGGTCCCAGTCGCGCTGGATCTCGTCGAGCGCGCGCCCGCTGTGCCGGGCGATCAGCTCCTGCATGGTCCGCTTCACGTGCAGCATGTTCTCCGCCTGGATGGTGATGTCGGCGGCCGTGCCGCCCATCCCGCCGGACGGCTGGTGCATCATGATCCGCGAGTGGGGCAGCGCGAACCGCTTCCCGGCGGTGCCGGCGCAGAGCAGGAACTGCCCCATCGAGCCGGCCATCCCGAGCGCCAGGGTCCCGACGTCGTTCTTGACGTACCGCATGGTGTCGTAGACGGCCATCCCGGCGCTGACCGAGCCGCCCGGCGAGTTGATGTAGAGGAAGATGTCCCGCTCCGGGTCCTCTGCGGCCAGCAACAGGATCTGCGCGCAGATCTGGTTGGCCGAGGCGTCGGTGACCTCGGTGCCGAGGAAGATGATCCGCTCCTTGAGCAGCCGTTCGAAGACCCGGTCGCCGAACGACGGCTGCCCTTCGTCCAGCATCCAGATGCCGTACCCCATGACCTGACCACCTCCGTGCCGCCGGCGGGCGACGGGCCGCCCGGGAACCGGCCGCCTCCAGCCTCCTTCGGGTGGCACCGGGCGGCCCAGGGATTCTGCCGGCGGCAGATCCGCCGTGGGCAGAAGCGGCCGGGGCTGGCCTCGTGGGTCAGCGGGCCGGCGCCACCACCAGGGCGAATTCCTCGCCGGCGGACCAGATCGACTCGTACGCCTGGATGAGCAGTTGGGCGAGCGCGGGGTGCTCGATCAGCAGGGATGTGCTCGATGCCTCGTCGGCGCGCGGGTCCCGCATCGACATGAGGACCCGGGCGCCGTCGGCGATGCAGAGGCGCATCGGCACCTCGGTGACCAGGCGCGCCCGCTCCCCGGCGTCCACGAAGCCCCGGGTGTGGGCCACCAGGTCGGGGTCATCGAGCATCGCCCGCTCGTAGACGCACCGGACGTCGCCGCCCTCGCGGACCAGCCGGCGGGCCGCCTCCATGCCGGCCGGGTTCTCCACCACCAGGTACGGCATCTTGGCGAGGGTGAGCAACTGGTGCCGGGCGCTCGACTGGAGCTCGGCGAACCGCTCGGCGAGCAGCTCCCGGTCCCGGATGACCTCGACATAGTCCAGCGGATCGTCCTCGGACCGCCCGCGCGTCCACAGGGGAGCGAGCTGGTCGATCAACTCGGCGCCGGCCCGCTCGCGCTGCTCGTACGCGTTGCGATGGGCCTCCATCATCCGGCTGACCGCAGCCTGCGGGTCGACCGCCGCGTAGCGGACCACCGGGCCCGGTCGCACCCGCACCAGTCCGCGCTCGCTCAGCGAGCTGAGCACGTCGTAGATCCGCTGGCGGGGCACACCGGAGGCACGGGCCAACTCCGCCGCGGTGTACCGGTCGCGGGCCACCAGAGCCAGGTACGCGCGGGCGGCGTACTGGGTGAGACCCAACCCGATGAGGGCGTCGATGAGGGGCGCTACGCCGGTCATGGCACACACCGTAGCTGCCGAAACAGCAACGCGGGAGAATCGCTCACACCCATCGACGGAAGTCAAGACTTGTCGGGGCGGCGGGACACCGGATAGCGTCTCCGGCATCTGTCACCACTGGCAGTGGTGGCGCCGGTTTCGCGGCCGGGGCAAGACGTCCTCCTGACGGGCGCCACCCCGGTGCCGGCCGACGAGGTCGGCACCGGGGCGGCCCGTCCACCTGGGGCGGGCCGCCCCCCGTCAGACGCGTGCGGTCCGTCGCCGCGCCACCCGCCGGGCGGTACGCGGGCGACGGCGGGCCGGCGGCGGGGCGGGGAACAGCCAGATCCGGGTGCCCGTGCCGAACATGGTCGGCGTGGCGTAGCCGACGTCGAGCGGGCCGGCGGTGGGTAGCCCGAGGTCCATGACCGCCCCGCGGGTGCCGACCAGTGGCGTGCCGCCGAGACGCGGCCGGCGCAGCGCGTGCGGCTGGGGGCGCCCCGGACGCGGCCCCGTGTGCAGGCGTACGTCGCCCCGGCCCGCCG
>NZ_JAPDPH010000082.1 GCF_026013475.1 Micromonospora yasonensis
TTCCACGCCGGACTCCGCCTCGGCGGCGAGCTCCTCGGCGTCCTTCTCCTCGGCCATGCCGATCGGGCCGATCCGCTGGGCGTTGAGGAACTGCCGGACCACCGGTTCGGTGCTGGACAGCAGCATCTCCCGGGGCCCGAACATGGCCAGGTGCCCGTGGTAGATCATGCCGATGTTGTCCGGCACCGTGCGGGCCGTGTTGATGTCGTGGGTGACGATCAGGAACGTCGCCTCGGTGCGCTGGTTGAGGTCGATGATGAGCTGGTTGAGGTAGGCGGTGCGGACCGGGTCCAGCCCGGAGTCCGGCTCGTCGAAGAGGATGATCTGCGGGTCGAGGACCAGCGCCCGGGCCAGGCCGGCCCGCTTGCGCATGCCGCCGGAGATCTCGCCGGGCAGCTTCTTCTCCGCCCCGACCAGGCCGACCATGTCGAGCTTCTCGTTGACCACGGCCCGGATCTGCGACTCGGACTTGCGGGTGTGCTCGCGCAGCGGGAAGGCCACGTTGTCGTAGATGTTCATCGAGCCGAACAGGGCGCCGTCCTGGAACAGCACGCCGAACAGCTTGCGGATCTCGTACAGCTCGCGTTCGGACAGCCGGGGCAGGTCCTTGCCCTCGATCAGGATGGCTCCACGGTCGGGCCGCAGCAGGCCGACGAGCGTCTTCAGGAACACGGACTTGCCCGTACCGGACGGCCCCAGCAGGACGGAGATCTCCCCCGCCGGCAGGGTCAGGGTGATGTCGGACCAGACGGGCTGACCACCGAAGGACTTGGTCAGCCCGTGCACGGCCACCTCGACGCCCATCGACCCTCCCATCGCCTCTTTCGACAGAGACATCGCAGGGGCGCGCCCGTTCGCAACACGTTCTCGTCGACTTCGTTGCGGCGTTGGTCCGCTACCCAATGCAATAGGTGCGGAAACCATCCGGCTTCAGTACGGTGCGGTTGACCCGTCGGTAACGAAGGTGCCTCGCAACCCCATGATCCGAGCAGTCGATCCAGAGCTCGTCCGCAACGCTGTCCAGGGTGACCGGACGGCGATGGCGGCGCTGCTCACCGAGGTGCACCCGGGCCTCGTGCGTTACTGCCGGGCCCGACTGGGCCGGGTCGGCGGGGCGTACACCACCGCCGACGACGTGGCGCAGGAGGTGTGCCTGGCGGTCCTGCGGTCGCTGAACCGCTACCGCGATCAGGGCGTCCCGTTCGCCGCGTTCGTGTACGGCATCGCGGCGCACAAGGTCGCGGACGCGCAGCGCGCCGCCGTCCGGGACGCGGCCGTCACGCCCACCGACGCTCCCCTCGAACGGCCCGACGCCGCACCCGGGCCCGAGCAGCAGGCGGTCTCGACCGACCTGGCCCGGCGCCTGTCGGCACTGCTGGACCGGCTGCCCGACGCGCAGCGCGAGATCATCCTGCTCCGCGTCGCGGTGGGCCTCTCCGCCGACGAGGTGGGCGCGATCGTCGGGATGACCGCGGCCGCCGTGCGGATGGCCCAGTCCCGGGCGCTGGCCCGGCTCCGTACCCTTGCCGACGGTTCCCTTGACGAGGTGGCGGCATGAGCGAGCGCACGCCCGGCGGCGGCGACGAGGCGATGGATCTGGACATCCTCGCCCGCGACGGCCTGCTGCTCGACGCCCTGGGCCACGGCGAGCCGGCCCCGGCCGGCGACTCGGTGGCCGCGCTGCTGGCCGCCTGGCACGCCGACCTCGCCGACGACCTCCCCGCCCCACCCGAGCTGCGGCAGGCGGTGCCGGACGCTGATCCCGCCGCACCGGGAGCCGGGCAGCCGACCGCCGCCGGTTCCGCCCCGCTACCGGCGCCGGAAGCGGACCGCGATGTCGAGGCACCGATCCCGCTGCGCGCCCGGGCGGCCCGCCGGCACCGACCCTGGGCGGTACGCCTCGCGGCGGCCGGAGTCGCGCTGCTCGCCCTGGCTGCCGGCCTCGGCGTGAGCAGCCGCAGCGCCGGGCCGGGCAGCCCGCTGTGGTCGCTGACCAGGGTGCTGTACCCGCAGCAGGCGGAGGTGCGTGACGTCGAGGACCTGATCACCCGGGCCCGGGCCGCGCTCGACGCCGGCCGCCCGGACGAGGCCGGACAGCTCGTCGCGCAGGCCCGCCGGGAACTCGCCGACATCACCGACCCGGCCACCGCCGCCCGGCTGCGCGCCGAACTCGACGCACTCACCCGGGACCTCGCCGCGGCCGGGCCGGCACCGGTGCCATCGGCCGCGCCCGCGTCACCCGCGCCCGCCACCCGGCCGTCGACGCCGGCCACCCGTCCGACATCGGCGGGCGAAGCGCCGGCGCCCCGGCCCTCGGGCGCGGCCACCTCCCCCGCGCCGGGCAGCTCACCGGGCAGCCCTGGCCCGCTGCTGCCGCTGCCCTCGCTGCCGCTGCCGTCCTTGTCGCCGCTGCCGGGCCTGCCACTGCCCACCGGCGGGCTGCTCGACTGACTGCCGAGCCGTGTCCGGCCTTCTCGGGTCCGACCAGGCCGGTACCGCGCACAGCCACGAACGCGGCGCGGCCGGGCGGTGGCGGCCGGAACCACCACCGCCCGGCCGCGCTCAGGCGGTCGGACCCTGTCGGTCGGCGGCCCGGCCCAGGGCGACCATGCGCAGCGTCTCCTCCCGCCGGCGCACCAGCATCACCCCGGCCAGGAAGGTCACCAGCGGCACGAGCACCAGCATCGCCCACTGGGCCGGCACCAGCGGGATGGCGTGTCCCATGTGCACGGTGGACGCGGCCCAGCCGGCCAGCGCGGTGTCGATCGCCAGGGCGAGCGCGCCGACCGGTGCCAGCAGGACGACGACCCGCCGACGGACCGGTGGGGCGAGCGTGGCCAGGCCGACCAGGACGGCCAGGGCGGCGCCGGCGAGGCCGGCGAGGTAGAGCCAGATGGCCGATTCACTCGCGGCCTCCAGCCCGTGGAAGCTCCGGTAGGTCACGGTGCCGTCGGTCCGATCGAACGGCGGTCTGGTGATCCGGTTCAGCGCCAGCAACGCCACCGCCACCGCCGGACCGGCCACCATGGCCGCCAGCCGCCACGCGCCCAGCACCGCGGTCGTCCGCCGCGGCGACGCCGGCAGGGTGAGCGCCGCGGCCCCCACCACGGCAAACGCGAACTGCGGCAGGGTGTCGATCACGTACGTCGGCTGGTCGACGACCCCCGGGGCGACGAGCGCGACCCAACCGGCGACACCCGCCCAGGCCAGGCCGGCGGACACCCACCGCAGGCCGGCCAGCGCGGTGACCGTGACGGCGGCCCAGCCGACCAGCCGCAGCCAGTCGACCAGATCGGGGCCGACGGGCTGCACCGGCGGCGGGAGGGACGGGTCGCGCAGGACCTGGTCGAGGAGGCTGCTGCCGGCGGCGGCGCACAGCACCAGCGCCACCAGCACGCCGGTGACGGCCCCCGCGTCGGCCCAGGCCGGCTCGGTGAGCCCGCGGACGCCCACCCGCACCCGGGCGCGCAGTCCGGCGGCGATCAGGTTGACCGCGTCCCCGCCGTCCGGGCGGGTCTGCCCGGGCCGTGCCCCGGCGAGCAGAACGGCGAGCATCTCCTCCTCGTACGCCCGCCGGTGTTCCCAGGGGTAGACAGCGAGCAGCCGGCGGTAGCGGCGCTCCAACCGGTTCTCGGTTCGCTCGCTCCGCTCACTCATGCCGGCCCTCCCTCGGGGAGCAGGCCGGCGCGGCGCAGCCGCCTGCCGGCGGCGTCGGCGTGGCGGCGCAGCCGGTCGACCTCGGCGGCGAGCCGGGTCGCGCCGAGCGCGGTGAGGCGGTAGTAGCGGCGCAGCCGGGACTGCACCACCTCCTCGCGGTCGACCTCGATGAGGCCGTCGGCGCGCAGCCGGTCGAGGACGGCGTAGAGGGTGCCGGCGCGCAGCCGGACCCGGCCGTCGGAGATGCGCAGCACGTCCTCGATGACGGCGTACCCGTGCTGGGGCGTCTCGGCCAGCGCGGTGAGCACCAGGAACGTGGGTTCCCGCAGCGGACTGTCAGTCATACGGGGAAGAATATACCGGCAACAGGTATATGCGCCGCCCCGTCACTGCTCGCGTCGGTGCCCGTCCCCCTCGGCCGCCGCCGCCACGCTCTCGGTGACCGGGCCGAGCACCGGCCCGACCGGGGTGGCCTGCTCGGTCGGCCCCGGCCCACCAGGTGCCCCCGCCGGCTGCCGTCTGGCGCCCTCGGTGTACGCGCTGAAGAACTTCAGCAGCTCCACCGGGAACGGCATGACCAGAGTGCTGTTCTTCTCGGCGGCGACGTCCACCACCGTCTGCAGCAGGCGCAGTTGGTACGCCCCCGGCGTGTTCGCCATCGTCCGGGACGCGTCGGCCAGCCGCCGGGACGCCTGGAACTCGCCGTCGGCGGCGATCACCCGGGCCCGCCGTTCCCGCTCGGCCTCGGCCTGGCGGGACATCGAGCGCTTCATCCCCTCGGGCAGCGCCACGTCCTTGACCTCGACCCGTTCGATGAGCAGGCCCCACGGCTTCTCGGTGGGCGCGTCGATGACCGCCTTCAGCTCGGCGTTGATCCGGTCGCGGTCCCGTAGCAGGGTGTCGAGATCGGCCTTGCCGATCACCGAGCGCAACGCGGTCTGCGCCACCTGGAGCACGGCCGACGGGTAGTCATGGACGTTGACCAGCGCCTTGACCGGGTCCACCACCCGGTAGTAGACGACCGCGTCGACGGTGAGGGTGACGTTGTCCCGGGTGATGACACCCTGCGCGGGGACCCCGATCACCGTGGTCTGCATGCTGACCCGGACCATCCGGTCGGCGACCGGGATGATCAGGTGGAAGCCGGGCTGCCGGATGCGCTCCAGCACCCGGCCGAACCGGAACACCACACCCCGTTGGAACTGCTGCACCAGCCGGACGCTCAACGACAGCACGAGCAGCGCGAGCACGACGACGATGACCGGCGCGATGATGGCGGCTGCCATGGTCCCCCTCGATCCCGGAGGCACCCGCCTCCCGGCGCCGCGCCTACCCGCTGCGCGGGGTTTCACGCCTGGCCGGCTGGTATCGGCGGTTGCACGGTGCAATGATTGGTATGTGCACGGGATCACTTGACGGCGCTGCCGGGCAGCGCCGCCCCGCCATGAGGGAGGCAGTCATGGAACGCGACGGACGGCACGAGGTCGCTCGGATCGATGAGACGGTCACCGCGGCGAACCTGCACGAACGCGCGGAGCGAGTCGCCGTGCCCGACTTCGACTACCTGGCCCAGACCATCGAGGGCCTCGCCGAGGGGCTGATCCACCCGCGCCACGGCCGGCCCGAGCCGCGCTGAGCAACAGCCGGCCTACGCGGTCGGTTGCCGCTGGGCCGGGGTGCGCTGCTCGGCACCGGACGCCGAGGTGCGGGTGCTGGCCCCGCTGAGCTGGCGCGCCGAGTTGACCAGCCCGACCAGGCTGAACGCCTGCGGGGTGTTGCCGAGCTGCCGGCCGGCTGCCGGGTCGTACTCCTCGCTGAGCAGGCCCACGTCGTTGCGCAGGTCGAGCAGCCGGGTGAAGGTCTCCTCCGCCGCCTGGCCACGGCCGGTGTTGTGCAGGGCGTCGACCAGCCAGAAGGTGCAGGCCAGGAAGGCGCCCTCGCCGCCGGGCAGCCCGTCGACGTGGTCGTCGTGCTCGGGCCGGTAGCGCAGCAGGAACGGCCGTTGTCGGGCTGGCGCCAGTTGCCCTCGAGGAAGTCGAGCAGGGCACGCTGCACGTCCCAGGCCTCCTCGGTGGCGGCGATGCCGGCCTCCCGGCCGAGCTGGAGGCCGTCGAGCACCTCGCCCCACACGTCGAGCTGCAACTGCTCGGCGGCGGCGTTGCCGATCCGCACCGGGGCGGAGCCGGCGTAGCCGCCGAGCCAGTCGAGGGTCTGCTCGGGGATGCGCCGGGTACCGTCCAGGGCGTACATGATCTGCAGGTCGGCCGGGTCGCCGGCGATCGCGCGCAGCAGCCACTCCCGCCACGCCTTGGCCTCGGCGACGTACCCGGTGCCGAGCAGCGCCTGGAGGGTGAACGTCGCGTCGCGCAGCCAGCAGTAGCGGTAGTCCCAGTTGCGTGGCCCGCCGAGCTGCTCGGGCAGTGAGGTGGTCGCGGCGGCAAGGATGCCGCCGGTGGGCGCGTAGGTGAGCGCCTTGAGGGTGATCAGCGCCCGGCGCACCGCGTCCGGCCAGCGCCCGTCGTACGCGCAGCGGCTGATCCACTCCCGCCAGTACCGTTCGGTGCCGGCGATCGCGTGCGCCGCGTCGACCGGGGTGGGCGCGGGCCGGTGGGAGGGCTGCCAGGTGAGCACGAACGGCACCCGTTCACCCGCGGCGACGGTGAACTCGGCGACGGTGGACCGGTCCACGCCGCGTAGCGGGACGTCGGTGCGCAGCCAGGCCGCGTCCGGGCCGGCGACCGCGGCGAGGTCCCGGCCGTGTCGGCGGACCCAGGGGCACGATGTGCCCGTAGTCGAAGCGCAGTCGCAGCTCCATCCGCATCGGCACCCGCCCGGATAGCCCCTCCACGACGCGGACCACGTCGGTGGTCCGCTCGCGCGGCGGCATGCAGTCCACCACCCGCACGGTGCCGTCCGGGGTGTCCCATTCGGATTCCAGGATCAGGGTGTCGTCGCGATAGCGGCGGCGGGTGGCCGGGCCGCCGCCGGCCGGGGCGATGCGCCAGTGGCCGGCCTCCTCGTCGTCGAGCAGGGCGGCGAAGCAGGCCGGCGAGTCGAAGCGGGGCAGGCAGAGCCAGTCGACCGAGCCGTCCCGGCCGACCAGCGCGGCGGTGTGCAGGTCACCGAGGACGGCGTAGTCCTCGATCGGACGCGGCACGGGGACCTCCTCTCAGTCGAAATGTGCACCGTGGAGGTCGCTACCCCGGGCCGGAAGCCGGAAAACGCGCTGGCGGACCGATTCCGCGCACCGGCCGGGCCCGGGACGTCACCTGCGCGGAGTCCCTCATCCCACGGCCGCTGAGGCGTACCGCGGTCAGGCGGTCGGCTGCTTCGCCCCGTACACCCGCAGGATGCCGGCCTGCACCGCGTCGGCCGCGTCGGCGGCGGACATCCGCCCGGCGGCCACTTCGGCCCAGCCGGCGTGGCCGAGCGCGACCGTCGCGGCGAAGAGCCAGCCGGGTGCCGCGTCGGGGTCGAACTCGCCGGCCCGCTGGCCCCGGACGATGAGCCGGGTGAGCCGGTCGAAGATCGGCTGGTGCAGCTCGACGTCGGCCGCGCCGGGCGGCGGTGGGAGCGCGGGGTAGCGATCGAAGGCCCCCCAGCTCACCCGGAGCAGGCGCAGCAACGCCTCCGGCGCCGGCCCCTCGTCGAGGCGCGCCTCGTCGAGGGCGGCGAGGACCTCGTCGGTCATCCGCTGGTAGACGGCGGCGACGAGCGCGTCCCGGGACGGGAAGTGCGCGTAGACGGTCTGCCGGGACAGGCCGGCGGCGGTGGCGATGTCCTCCACGGTGGCCTGCGGCCGCTCCCGGAGCACCTGGACGGCGGCGTCGAGGATGGCCGAGACGCTGCGACGGGCCTCGGCGCGGACGCGTCGGCGCCGCTCGGGAAAATTTTGCTCTGACACGGTTGTCAAGGCTACCCAAGACTCCTAGCCTTGACATCACTGTCGGACCTAACGATCGAAGGGGCGCCATGCGAACGGAGACATTCCCCGTCCCCCGCGACGACCTGGCGGGCTACCTGCGGACGTACGTGCAGGAGATCGCGTTCGGCGACGAGGAACCGGGTATGGTCACGGACCGCTACCACACCCCCGACATCGCCTGGTACAGCGACGGACTGCACCTGGACCGGGAACGCCTGGCGGCACACGCCCGGCCGGTCCGCCGGACGGTGACCCAGTGCGAGGTCGACGTGCACGACGCCCTGGTCTGCGGCGACCGGGTGGCGGCCCGTTACACGCTGATCGCCCTGGCGCGCGGCCGCCACGTGGTCACCGAGATCCACATGTTCGGCCAATTGGCGCCGGACGGCCGGCTCCGCCGGATCGACCAGCTCACCCGCGTCGTCGGCGCCGAGGACGACCGGTGACGCGCCCGGCCGACGGGAGGACCGGCCCGTGAGGATCGCGGTGTTCGGCGCCAGCGGGGGTACCGGCCGGCTGCTCGTCGAGCGGGCCGCCGCCGCGGGCCATCAGGTCGTCGCTGTCGTCCGCGACCCGGCGCGGCTCGGCGCCGTCTCCCCCGACGTCACCGTGGTGCCGGCGGACGTCACGGACCCGGCCGCGGTGGCCGCCGCCGTCCGGGACTGCGACACCGTCGTGTCGCTGCTCGGCCCCGGCACGGTCCGCGGCCCGACCACCGTCCGCAGCGACGCCACCGCCACCATCGTGGCGGCGATGCGGGAGACCGAGGTACGCCGACTGGTCGTGGTCACCGCGGCCGGGCACACCACCGACGGCGATGGACCGGTGGTCCGGTTCCTGCTCAAGCCGCTGCTGTCCAGGCTGCTGCGCCACTCGTTCGCCGACATGCGCCGAACCGAGGCGATCGTCCGGGGCAGCGGGCTCGACTGGACGCTGGTGCGCCCACCCCGGCTGAGCGACGCGCCGGGCACCGGCAGGTACCGCACGGCGGTCGACCGCAATGTGCGGGGCGGGCTGCGCCTGTCCCGCGCCGACCTGGCCGACTTCCTGCTGCGCTGTGTCGACTCGCCGGCGGGGCGGGTGGTCGCGATCGCCTACTGAGCCGGGTGATCGACGCGGCGGACGGGGACCCGCCCTGACCGGCGTCAGCCGACGGTCAGCTCGGTCCAGGTGTCGCCGTCGTCGTCGCTGCGGAACAGCCGCCCGCTCGGTACGCCGCCCAGGCCCGCGCCGTGCGTGCTGGTCAACCACAGCACCCCGGCGCCGACCGGGGCGATGTCGGCGACGACCTCGGTGGTGGGAAGGGGCGCCAGGGTCGGGTCCCAGGCGTCGGCCCGCAGGTGCTCGGCCCGTAGCGGCACGCTGCGGTGCCGCCACGGTCCGGCCAGGTCGTCGGCGTCCCACAGGTCGTGCCCGGCCGCCGCCCAGAACCGCCCGTCCGGACCGGCCACACCGATGTCCAGGCCGCTGGGGGTCATCGGCAGCCGGTACGGCCCGGCCCAGGATCCACCGACGTCGAGGTAGGCGTAGGTGCCCGCCCATGGGGCGGGGGTCTGGTTGTGCCGTTCGGCGCGGAGGAGCAGCAGGGCCGGGCGGCCGGGCTGGACCATGGGAATCAGCCAGGTAGTGGCGTGGGCGGGCACCTTGGGCGGCGCGGGCAGCGGGGTGCGGCTCCAGGTCTCGCCGCCGTCGCGGGTGGTCCACAGGATGTCGGCGCGCCGGCGGTCGATGGTGACGAGCAGGCCGTCCCGGTCGGTGGTGAAGGCTGCTTGGAGGAAGGGAAGCCCGTCGGGGCCGGCGGTCGACGTCCAGGTCGCACCGCCGTCGTCGGTGCCGGCCAGCCGCCAGGGTTCGTCGTACCGGAGGGGTCGGGACGGCAGCCGAAGCCGATGCGGGGCGAGGAAGTGGCACATCCCCATGAAGCCGTGCGGATCCAGCGGCGGGCTCAGCGTCCAGGTGGCGCCACCGTCGTCCGTACCTGCGGCCAGCGCGACCGGGCCGTCCGCGTCGACGGGGCGGCCGTTGACCTCGGTGTGCGGTGGCCACAGCCCGAGGATCACGGCCGCCCGCTCGTCGTCGAAGGCGGTGACGGGGCCGATCTGCTGTCCGCGCCAGGACAGGCGCGGCTGCCACGTGGCGCCGCCGTCGCCGGTGTGCATCAGCACATGGTCGGTCGGTCCACCGAGACACACCCAGCCGGCGGTGGGCGCGGCGAACGCTGTGCGGCCCACCGCCAGCCCTGACGTCGTGGGCGCGGTCGCCGGCGTGGTCACCCGCGCCGGGCGGCCGGTCGTCGCCTCCGGCCGCCACCGGGACAGTTCCTCCACCGCTGTGCCTTTCCGTCGGTCGTGGGAGAGTCCCCGGGCGGCCCGTGGACCGCCCGGGGACCTTCGCAGGGTAAGGCCCCCGGACGACCGGGCCGGTCGTCCGGGGGCGCGGGTCAGCCGAAGGCCCAGGCGGCCAGGGCACCCACCCCGGCTATCGCCCCCGCCACGATCTCCTCGGGCAGCAGGATGATGGCGAGCGCGACGACCGCCACGACGGCCACCGCCACCAGCACCCCCTCCAGGATCTCCTGCCCGGCGGTGCTGACGACCGGGTCGTCGGTCGGGGCCTTGGTCGGCTGGTTGCGCGGCTCCTCCTTCTGGCCGTTGTCGGCCCGGCCACCGCCTGGCGGAATCGGCGGCGGCGTCGGAGTCGGGATCCTCCGAGGCCGCTTGGTGATGTAGTAGATGATGCCGGCGTTGCGCAGGTCCGGCCGGGCGTAGCCGACGAACTTGTTCCAGTCGACCCCGGAGAAGATCGTCGTGGTGGTGCCGTCCGCGTTGGTCCGCGAGGCCGGGACGATGTTCGGCCCCGGCTGCGGGTTCGGGAACCGCCCGGTGCTGTCGAAGGTCAGGGCGAAGATGTACCGCAGCATCTGGTTGGCGTTGTTGTCGCCGCGGTAGCCCGAGCCCGGCTTGATCTCGGCGAACTGGTCGGCAGCCGGCTTCACCTCGTAGAGCAGGGTGGTGCCGGGCGCGTGGATGAGGATGTCCGGGTTCGACACCGGCTGGGTGGTGCCCAGCGAGATCCGGCCCGGCACGCCCTGCCAGTACCGCCAGCCGGGGCAGTCGCCGTAGACGTTGGTGTGGCCGTAGCGCACCGCGAACAGGTCCAGCGCCAGCAGTTGGGCGTTGTCGTGGTAATTGTTGCTGCTGCAGGGCGCGGCCCCGGACGGGTCGCGGTAATTGGTGGGTCGGTCACCGACGTACGCGTACGGGCTGACCGCCGGTTGCCGGATCGACGGTGACACCGGGTCCACGCCGTTGAAGCGGCCGGTGCCGGGATCGTACGCGCGGGCCAGCATGGAGTACTGGTTGCCGAGCGTCGAGTCCTGGTAGGCGCCGGCGAACCGCATCGGGTTGGCGACGGTGGAGCTGGTCCCGGCGGCGGTGCCGTCGCTGCGGGCGTTGCCGAACGGGTCGTAGTCGTAGGCGGCCGCCGTGGCGCCCTGCGGGTCGACGACGGCGGCGACGCCGTGCACGGTGTCCAGGGCGTACGGGTTGACCTGGCCGCCGGAGAGCAGGCCCAATGCGGTTCCGTCGGCCGGGTTGGTCAGGTAGCCCTGTGTGCTGGTGGTGCCGCCGCTGGTGGTGCTGGACTCGACCAGTTGCGGCAGGGACATGTTCAGGTCGGTCTGCCAGGTACGGGTCTGGACGCCATCGGCCGTGGTGGTGCTCGCCGAGAGCTGGATGCCCTGGGCGTCGTAGGCGTAGTTGGTGGTGATGCCACCGACGGTGGACGCGGCGAGCGTGTGGTCGAGGTTGTAGGCGAAGGTGTTGCCGCCGGCCTGGGTCAGGTTGCCGGATGGATCGTAGGCGTAGGCGGTGCTGGTGGTACCGCTGGGCCCGCTGACCGTGGCACCGGTGAGCTGGCTGGCCGAGTCGTACGTGTAGCTGGTCTGGGTGTTGCCCGCGCTGCCCGAGAGGGTCTGGGACAGGCGGTTGCCGACTCCGTCGTAGCTGTAGGCGATCTTGCCGGTGGCGGAGGTGCCGCAGTCGGGCCCGATGCACGCCGCGGTGAGCCGGTCGAAGGCATCGTAGGTGTACGCGACGTGCTGGCTGGTGTTCCCGCGGGTGGTGGTGACGCCGGTCGGGTTGCCCACCGGGTCCCGGGTGACCTGGAAGCGGGCCAGGGTGCCCGCGTCGGTGTGGCTGTTCAGGTCGGACAGCCGGCCGGCGCGGTCGTAGGCCCGGTCGGTGACCATGTGGTTGGTCGTCGGGTAGGTGGTGCGGGTCAGCCGGCCGGAGGGGTCGTAGCTGAAGTCGTACCGGGCGGCGGTGGCACCGGCGGCGCCACCCTGGGCGGTCAGGCTCTGCAGTTTGCCCGCCGTGGACCAGGTGCTGGTGAGGGCCGTGCCGTCCGGCCAGGTACGAGAGTTGACGTTGCCGTCGGCGTCGTAGCCGTAGGTGAAGGTCTGTCCGGCCCGGCTGACGCTGGTGAGCCGGCCCAGGCTGTCGTAGCCCTGGGTGCGCACGCCGGTCGGGTCGGCCAGGCTGGTGAGGCGGTCGTTCGCGTCGTAGCCGAAGTTGTGCACCAGCGCGCCGGCGGCCTGGTCCCGCCGGGTGAGCCGGTTGAGGATGTCGTAGCTGTAGCTGGTGGTCCGGGTGCTGACGTCCGTGCCGCCCGGCGCCACCGTCTGGGTCAAGTTGCCCTCGACGTCGTAGCTGAACAGGGTGTCCCGGTTGAGCGGGTCCTTGACGTCGGTGACGCGGCCGAGGTGGTCGTAGGTGAAGCGCGTGTTGCCCCGCGCGTCGGTGCGGGAGAGCACGTTGCCGGCGTTGTCGTAGGAGTAGACGGTGGCCAGCTTGGTGTTGCCGTCCGGCCCGACGACCGACTGGAGGGTGTCGTCGTCGAGGTACTTGTAGCTGGTGACGTGCCCGTTGGCGTCGGTGCCGCTGGTGACGCGGTTGTTGGAGTCGTACGCGAAGGTGGTGCTGCGGCCGAGCTGGTCGGTGACGGCGGTGAGGTTGCCGACCTGGTCGTAGCTGTAGCGCACGGTGTAGTCGGCCGGGTTGGCGCCATCGACGTTGCCGCGCGGGTCGACCACGGTGCTGACCCGGTTGTCGTCGTCGTAGGTGTAGGTGGTCACCCCGCCGCTGACCGAGGTCGACCTGGTGACGTTGCCGTTGTCGTCGTAGGCCCGGCTGCTGCCTCCGCCGCCGGGCGCGGTGACGGCGGTCGGCCGCCCGTCGTCGTCGTAGGTGACGGTGGTGGTGCCGCCCAGTGGGTCGGCCGTGGAGGTGACGTTGCTGTTGTTGTCGTAGCCCGTGACGATCTTGTTGCCGAGCGGGTCGGTGCGCGAGGTGGCCCGGTTGAGCTGGTCGTAGGTCAGGTCCGTGGTGACCGTGCCACCGCCGGGATAGGGGTGGCTCGTGCGGACGCGGTTGCCGTTGAAGTCGAAGGTGTAGGTGGTGGTGTAGTCGGCCGGGTTCGCGCCGGGCACGTTGCCGCCCGGGGAGGTCACCGTCGCGATGTTGCCGCGACTGTCGTAGGTCATGGTGGTCTTGGCGCCGACCTGGTCGGTGACCGAGGCCTGCCGCCCGGCGGCGGTGTAGGTGTACCGGATGACCCCGCCGTTGACGTCGGTGATGGTCAGCGTGCGACCGATGACGGTGTCGTAGGTGTAGCTGGTGCTGTGCCCGAGCGGGTCGGCGGTCGCCGTCACCTGGCCGAGGTTGTCGTAGGTGACGGTGCTGGCGTGGGCCTTGCGGGGGGACAGCACGGCCACGACCCGGTCGAGGTCGTCGTAGGTGTAGGTGGTGGTGAAGTAGGAGGCGTTGGCCCCGGCGACGTTGCCCCGCGGGTCCACCTTGGTCAGCAGCCGCCCGGACTGGTCGTAGGTGTAGGTGGTTACCTCACCCAGCGGGCTAGTCTGGGAGGTCAGGTTGCCGGCGGCGTCGTACCCTAGGGTGGTGCTCCTGCCCCGCCCGTCGGTCATCTTGGTGACCAGGCCGCGACTGTCATAGGTGAGGGTGGTGCTGTCCCCGGCGGGGGCGACGATCGAATTGATCTCGTCGGTGGCGGTGTAGCCGAACCGGGAGACCTTGCCCAGCGCGTCGGTGTGGGTGGTCAGATTGTTCCGGGTGTCGAAGCCGTTGCTGACCTGGAAGTTGAACGGGTCCGGTGCGGTCATTGACAGCAGGTTGTGCGCGCCATCGTAGCCGCTGGCGGTCTGGTTGCCCTGCGCGTCGACGATCAGGTTCGGGTTGATCTCCTGGTCATAGCGCTGATTGGTGGTGTCCCCGTTGCCGTTCTGCGAGTACACCCACACGTTGCCGCGGTACCCGTCGTAGTACGGCACGCCGTCGGCGTCGACGGTGGTTGACTCCTGCTTGGCGGCGTCCCAGCTGAACGTGGTCGCCGCACCGGACGCGTCCACCTGCTTGACGACCCGGCCGTTGGCGTAGGTGTTGGTGAGCTGGGTCCGCGCCTGCGGGTCGACGACCGCGGTGAGCAGCTGATCGGTGTAGCCGAAGGTCCAGACGTTGCCGGCGGCGTCCTGCGCCGACGTCAGCATTCCGTTGGTGTACTTGTAGACGACGGCGCGCTTGTCCGGCAGCGCCAGCTTGGTCAGCAGGCCGGAGCTGAGCGTGCCGGTGACCACCCGGCCGGCGGCGTCGGTGATGGTCACCGAAGTCGCGGTCCACGCCAGCGTGACGCCGTGGGCGTGGGCGTCCAGCACGGAGGTCAGCCGGCCGGTGGCGTCGAAGGTGTACGTGGTGTGGGCCGGTGTGCTCAGCTTCCAGCCGCCGCCCGACACGGCGCTGAGGCTCGACCTCACCCCCAGCGGCGCGGTGTAGGTGCCGTTGGCGCCGGCGGTGTAGACGGCCTGCGCCCCGTCCTCGGCGCGTACGGTGACCGAGGTCTCGCCGGCGGCCGGCGGGATCACCTTCATGTCGTACGTCCACGACCAGCCGATGCCCATCGTGCCGGCGGTGGTGTTGGCGGAGGAGTAGGTGCGGGTGGCGTTGAAGGTGACGCCGTAGCCGGCCAGCTGCAGGTCGGGCCAGCGGGCCGTGTAGCTGCCGTTGGCGGTGCCCACTCCGGAACCGCGGACGACCTGCCAGGCGTTGGTGCGGAACAGCGCGTCCGTGCAGGCGCAGCCGCTCAGCTGCCCGGTCGGCACCGCCGGCGGGTCGCTGGTGGTGCGCGCCGCCGCCTGCGCCGACGCCGGCGACGTGACCTGGGAGCCGTCGGCGAACGTGACGGTGATGGTCACGTAGTACTGGTGGCCGCCGACCAGCGACCAGCCGTCGCCCGAGCCGAAACTGCGGCAGTAGGTGGCAGGCACCTGGCACTTCGCAGCGTCCGACGGCTGCATTTGCCGCGAGTCCTGCGCGGCGCCGGTGGCCGGGTCGTAGACGGTGGCGGTCCAGGACTGCCAGCCGGAGATGCCCGGGTCGGCCGCGTCGAAGTAGAGGACCAGCGACGTGTCGTTGAAGTCGAACCCCGAGCGCAGGATCAGGTTGGTGGCGCCGGTGCTGCCGGTGAGCGCCGCGCTGGTCGTCGTCGAGGTCGTGCTCCGGATGGAGCTGGCGGTCTTCTTCCCGGCGGGCCTCGGTGCCGCCGCCCAGTCCCGTGCGGACAGTTTGCGTTGCGGCCCGGCCGGGGGCAGCCCCGGGGGCACGACGGGCGGCCGGGCGCCCTTCGGGTATCCGTGGTTGACGGTCACGCCGCGCGGCAGCGGCCGGTTGACCGGACCATGGCCGGCGGGTGCCTGCACTGTGTGCGGTCGCTTCGGCTTGGCGGCGGCGGGCCGCGGCTGGGTCGCCACAGCGGCGGTGCCCACCACGACGAGGACCGCCATCAGGCGTACGAAGGCCGACGCTGGTGGCGAGCCGCGCCACCAGCGGCTCAACGTGAGGACGGACATGCAGCTCCCCGCTTCCCTGGTCGGTGCCGCCGCCCTGCCCCGGATGGACGCAGGGGCGGGGTGGGCCTGGCGGCACGTCCGATATCTCGCCGGCCTCCGCGGGTCGTCCGGCGACGGCTGCCTCCGTTCGGGCGGATCCGGGGAAGTCGTTTAGCGGGAAGGTAGTTCGGCCCCGCACAACGGAGCGCATAAGAACCGCACAGCGTTTCGTCACAGTGTCCGAGGAGACGAACGCCTCAAGCCACCCCTAATGTTCTTGCATCCGTCAATATTGGAGGCTACTTTCGGCGCGACATTCCGGCCTGCGGGGAGGCTTGCCATGTCGCTGTTCGTTCGGCTGCTCGGGCCGGTGGAGGTGATCCGGAACGGACGCACCACCTGTCTGCGGGCGGTCAAGCAGATCGCGTTGCTCGCCGCCCTGGCGTTCAGCTACGACGGCCCAGTCAACATGAACGACCTCACCGGCGCGGTCTGGCCGGGCGAGCCGCCCCGCTCGGCGGCGGCGAACCTGCGCAACTACGCCAGTGCGTTACGGCGGACCGTCGGCGACCGGATCGTCGCCCACGCCGGCGGTTACCAGCTGATCCTGCAGCCTGGCGAGCTGGATGTCGGCAGTTTCCAAACGTTGGCCAGCCAGGGCGACCAGGCCCTGAAAGCGGGCGAGCCCGCCTCGGCGGAGCGGCTGCTGACGCAATCGCTGGCTCTGTGGCGCGGCCCAGCGGTCCCAGGGTTGCCCACGAACACCGCGCTCAGTGCGGATCTGGCCAACCTCGAGGACCAGCGACTGATCGCGGTGGAGGACCTGGCACAGGCCCGACTGGACCTGGGCCACAACCGACAGGTCGTCGTCGGGCTGCGCAAGCACCTCCGCCAGCACCCGCTGCGGGAGCGGCCGTGGGCCCAACTGATGCTGGCGCTCTACCGCAGTGGCGACACCGTCGGGGCGTTGCACGCGTTCACCGAGGCGCGCGGGGTCCTGCGCGACGAACTCGGGATCGAGCCGGACCTGCGACTGTCGGCGCTGCACCGGGCCATCCTCAAGCGGTCCCCGGACCTGATGGCACCAGCCGCGGCGACAACTCCCGACGGGCCGGGGAGCTGGCCGGTCGCAGCCGAGAAGACATCGATCGGCATCCCACCTGCGCCGCCGAGCTGGCCAGAATCGGGAGCACCGTTCTGATCTGCTAACGGCACTGAGGCGGGCTCGGTCGGCTACGGCGCGTTCAACGTCAGCGGCGGTCAGGCCGCGTATCGGGCGGCGAGGTCGACCACGCGGCGGGCTGCCGCCACCATGGCCCGGTCGGCGAAGCGGCCGTCCGGCAGCACCACGGTGCCGGAGTCGCGGGTCTGTGCGTCAGCGACCGCGGCGAGCAGTTCCCGGGCCCGGGCCACCTCGTGGTCGGCCGGGCGGAACGCCTCGGCGATCACCGGCAGTTGGCGCGGGTGGATGGCCGCCCGGCCGAGGAAGCCGAGCCGCCGCCCGGTGGCGCAGGAGGCCGCCAACCCGTCGAGGTCCGTGACGTTCGCGTACACCGACATGGCCGGCGGCGGAAGGCCGGCCGCCCGGGCCGCGACCACGATCCGGCCGCGCGCCCAGAGCAGGCCGTCGTCGTCGGCGACGCCCAGGTCGGAGCGGAGGTCGGCCTCACCCAGCGCCAGCGAGGCCACCGCCGGGTGCGCGCCCGCGATCGCGTACGCCGATTCCAGCCCCACCGCCGACTCGATGATCGGGTGCAGCGGGGTGCCGACCCCGGCGGCGACGGCGGCCACCGCCACCGGGGACTCCACCTTGGGCAGTCGCAGCCCGGACAGCCCCGGCCTCCCGGCGACCGCCGCCAGGTCGGCGTCGACGTCCGGGCCGGTCAGCTCGTTGACCCGGACCTGGACCGGCACCGGCTGCGGCGCGCCCAGGAACTCGGCGACCGCGTCGCGGGCGTACGCCTTACGCCCGGCGACGACGGCGTCCTCCAGGTCGAGGATGACCGCGTCGGCGCCGGAGGCGACCGCCTTGGCGAACCGGTCGGGCCGGTCACCGGGCACGTAGAGCCAGGTCAGCAGCATCAGATCACCCCACGCCCGCGCAGCGCGGCCAACTCGTCGTCGGTCAGCCCCAGCGCGCGGAACACCGCGTCGGTGTCCTGGCCGTGGCGGCGGCCGGCGTGCCGGATCTCCCCCGGGCCGGCGGACATCCGGAACGGCACGTTCTGCATCCGGACCTCGCCCAGTTCCTCGTCGGGCACGGTGACCACGGTGCCGAGCGCCGCGTACTGCGGGTCGGTGAGGATGTCCCGCACGTCATAGACGGGGGCGACCGCCGCCTGGGCCGCCTCGAACGCGGCCACCACCTCGTCCCGGCCGCGCTCGGCCACCCAGGCGCCGACCGCCGCGTCGAGTTCGTCGGCGTGCGCGGCCCGGCCGCTGCCGGTGGCGAACCAGGGCTCGTCGACCAGCTCGGGTCGGCCGACCAGGCGCACCACCCGCTCCGCGATGCTCTGCGCGCTGGTGGAGACCGCCACCCACCGCCCGTCCGCGCAGCGGTAGGTGTTGCGGGGCGCGTTGTTGTTGGACCGGTTGCCCAGCCGGGGCTGAACGTAGCCGAGCTGGTCGTACCAGGTGATCTGCGGGCCGAGCATCGCCATGATCGGTTCGATGATGGCGAGGTCGACCACCTGGCCCCGGCCGGTCAGGTCCCGGCCGCGCAGGGCCAGCATGACCGCGTACGCGGCGGCGAGCGCGGTCACCGAGTCGGCGAGGCCGAACGGGGGCAGGGTGGGTGGCCCGTCGGGTTCACCGGTGGCGGCGGCGAAGCCGCTCATCGCCTCGGCGAGGGTGCCGAACCCGGGCCGGGGCGCGTACGGGCCGATCTGGCCGAAGCCGCTGATCCGGGCGATGACCAGCCGCGGGTTGACCGCGTGCAGCTGGTCCGGACCGAGACCCCAGCGTTCCAGGGTGCCGGGGCGGAAGTTCTCCACCAGCACGTCGGCGTCGGCGAGCAGCCGGCGCAACAGCTCGGCGCCCTGCGGGTCGGAGAGGTTGCAGGTGACCGTGCGCTTGTTGCGGCCGAGCACCTTCCACCACAGGCCGACCCCATCCTTCGCCGGGCCGTGTCCCCGGGAGGGGTCCGGCTTGGCCGGGTGCTCCACCTTGATCACGTCCGCGCCGAAGTCACCGAGGAACGCGGCGGCGAGCGGCCCGGCGAAGAGGGTGGCCAGGTCAACGACCTTGACGCCGTGCAGGGGTGCGGTCATCGCCCCTCCCCGGGCAGGTCGGCGGCGCAGCGGAAGCCGATCGAGGTGGAGCGGCTGAGTCCGGCGCCGGTGAGCAGCAGCTTCACCGAGACGTCCGGGGGTTGCGGGCCGCCGTCGAGGTACCAGTCGGAGCCCTCGGCCCGGTAGGCGCAGCCGCCCTTGAGGATGACGAACCGGGTCCGCCCGTCGGTGTGTTCACTTTCGGTCAGGTTCCAGACCAGGGGTTCGCGCCGGACGAGCAGTCCCGCCTCGGCGGCCACCTGCCACTCGTCCTCGGTGGGCAGCCGCAGCCCGGCCCAGTCGGCGTACGCGCGGGCGTCGGCGAGGTCGACGCCGGTGACCGGGGCGTCGGCCGGGCCCTGGCCGGCGGTGAACCGTTCCGGTCGCACCGGCCGGTAGCCGGTGGCGGCGAGAAAGCGCGCGTACTGGCCGTGGGTGACCTCGTGGGTGTCGATGGCGAAGCGGTCGAGCCGGACGGTGCGGTGCACGGTGCCGGTGTGGTGCAGCCGGGGCGGCAGCGGCTTCCACTCGTCGACGTAGGGGGCCTCGCCGTACAGGCCGGTCTCCCGGGCCCGGTGTTGGACGGTCAGCTCGTGGCGGCCGGCCTCGACGGTGACCATGCCGTCGGGCAGGGCGGCCAGCCGCGCCCACGGGGTGCGGGTACGTACGGCGGCGCGGGCCGGGAAGGACGGGTCGCCGGTCGGCGGTTCGTGCCGGGTCACCGGGGTGTCGGTGGCGACCACCGCGGCGATCGCCCCGGCGGGCAACGGCCCGCCGACCGCCACCCGGCCGTCCTCCAGTTCGGTGACGGTCAGCTCGGCGCCGGTGACCAGGTCGACGAAGCGTTCCGGGCGGGATTCGGTGACCAGCCAGGGGTCGTCGTGGTCGGCGCCCCGGTTGACCACCGTCCACAGCGGCCGCTCGTCGTGGGTCCAGCGGGACGCGTACACCTGGCCGGCGCCAGCGTGGTCGGCGAGCGGGACCCAGTCCTCGGACCGCAGCCACGCGGCGTGGCTGGTCTGGATGCGACGCATGGCCCGCAGCACGGCCTTGTCCCGGTTGTTCCAGCCGACCCAGGCGCCGAAGACGCTCTCCCAGACCAGCACGCCGCAGCCGTTGAGCCAGGCGGAGTGCAGCTCGTCGAGGTGGCTGCGGTGCCAGCGGCGGGTGTGGTGCAGGATGTGCCGGCGTTCGAACCACTTGGCCCGCAGCACCCCGGGGGTGTCGGAGTCGGCGAACCACTGGGCCCAGGACATGGCGTGGTCGGCGATGCGGGCCAGCGGCACCCGGCTCTCGCCTTCGAGGACCAGGCCGGGACGGACCGCGTCGAGGGCCTTGCGCAGCTCACCGGCGCCCTCCTTGAGGGTGTCCAGGAAGACCCCGTCGACGCCGAGGGTGGCGGCCAGCGCGGCGACCTCCTCGGCGTCGGCGCGGGGTTCCCGCCGGGTGCCGGTGTCCCACGGGTTGTAGTCGACGAACACCCGGACCCCGCGGGCCTGGAACGCGCGCACCACCTCGGGCAGTTCGGGCACGTCGCGGTACCAGTCGAACTGGTTGCGCTCGTCCAGCCCGATCACCGGGTACGCGTGCCACAGCACGACGCCGTCGAAGCCGCCGAAGTCGCGCCGGGCGGCGTCGAGGAACGCCTCGACGGTGAACACACCCCGGTCGTGGTCGTAGAGGGTCTCGTCCCACAGCCAGGCGAGGCAGACGGTGAAGCAGTCCCCGGGGATCTCGTCGTAGTGCGCGCCGGTGTAGCCGAGCCGGGCGCGGGCGTCGGCGCGCCACCGGGTGAGCTGCTCCCGCCAGGCGGGCCAGTCGGCGGGGTCGTCCGGGGCGGCGAAGATCTTCGCCTCGTCCAGGGTGGCCAGGTCGGCGTGCGCGCCGAGCGGCACCTCGGTCGGCCGGTCGATGGGCCGGGGCACGTACGGGTTGAAGCTCACTCTCCCGCTCCATAGGTCGCGGCGTACAGGGCGTCGATGGCGTCCCGGGCGGGCAGCGCGGTGGACGCGCCGGGACGTTGGGCGCAGGCCGCCCCGGCGGCGCACGCCCAGCTCAGGACGGCCGGCGCGGTGTCGGCGGTGAGGGTGCCGCCGCGTTCGGCGAGCGCGACCGCGAGGGCGCCGGTGAACGCGTCGCCGGCCGCGGTGGTGTCCACCGCGTCGATCGTCGGCGCGGGCACCCGCAGGCGGGTGCCGTGCCGGTCGGCGTAGGCGGCGCCGCGGGCGCCGAGGGTCAGCACCACCCGGGGCACCAGCCCCACCAGCGCGTCGAGCAGGGCGGCGGGCTCGTCGACGAACATCCCGGCGACGACGGCCGCCTCGTGTTCGTTGACCACCAGCACGTCGACGAGGTCGAGCAGTTCGTCGGGGAGCGGGCGGGCCGGGGCGGCGTTGAGCACCACGGTGGTGGCTTCGGCGCGGGCCTGGCCGGCGGCCTGGGTGACCGCCGCCAGCGGCACCTCGAGCTGGAGCAGCAGCACGTCGGCCGCGGCGACCGCGGTCCGGTCGGCGTCGTCGAGGGCGGTCAGGGTGGCGTTGGCGCCGGGGGCGACCACGATGCAGTTCTCCGCCGCGTGGTCGACGGCGATCAGCGCGACGCCGGACGGCCCGTCGACGGTGCGCAGGCCCCGCACGTCGATGCCGGCCGCGACCAGGTTGTCCCGCAGTTGCGTGCCGAACTCGTCGGCGCCGACCGCGCCGACGAAGTCGCAGTCCGCGCCGGCCCGGGCGGCGGCGACCGCCTGGTTGGCGCCCTTGCCGCCGGGCACGGTGCGGAAGTCGTCGCCGAGCACCGTCTCGCCCGGCTTGGGTAGCTGCGGCGCGGTGACCACCAGGTCCAGGTTGGCGCTGCCGACCACCACCACCCGGGCGCTCATACGACACCCGCATCGGTGGTCGCGAAGGCCTCGGCCAGGGCGAGGGTACGGTCGGCGAGTTCGTCGAAGCCGATGCCGTCGAAGCCGGCGATGCTGCTGGCCAGCCGGTTACGTAGCGGGGCGACCCAGCGGTCGGGCAGCCCGGCCGCGCCGGTGAGGGCTCCGGTGACCGCGCCGACGGTGGCGCCGTTGGAGTCGGTGTCCCAGCCGCCGCTCACCACGGCGCAGATGGACCGTTCCAGGTCGCCGCGCCCGTACGCGAGGGCCGCCGCGACCAGGGCGGCGTTGTTGCGCACGTGCACCCAGTGCAGGTGCCCGTGCCGGGCGTAGAGGGTGTCCACGATGCTCTCCCAGTCGTCGCGGCCGGCGCCGAGGGCGCGGGCCTCCCGGATCGCGGCGGTGAACCGGCTGCCCGGGGGCAGCACCGACTCCCCCGCGTCGAGCACCTCGTCGACGCCACCGGCCACGGGTGCCGCGGCGGCGAGGGCGGCCACCCAGATCGCCCCGTACGCCCCGGCCCGGACGTGGCTGACGGCGGCGTCGCGCCAGGCGGCCTCGGCGGCCCGGTCGGGGCGGCCGGGGTTGGTCCAGCCGTACACGTCGGTGCGGATCTGCGCGCCGATCCACTCGCGGAACGGGTTGTGCCGGCGGGCGGTGTCCGGCGGGGTGAGGCCGAGCAGGAGGTTGCGGTAGGCGACCCGCTCGGCGGTGAAGACCCGGCCGGCGGGCAGCCAGTCCAGCCAGGCCTGGGCCACATCGGCGCTGGTGAAGCCGGGCCCGTGGGTCTCCAGGACGCGCAGGGCCAGCAGCGCGAAGTTCAGGTCGTCGTCCTCGGGCATGCCGGCGATGTTCTCGGCCAGGCTGGTCGGGGCGCTGCGCCGGTTCCACGGCCAGCGGGCGCCCACCTCGGCCGGTAGCCCCTGAGCGGTGAACCAGTCGCGCAGCGGCCACCGGCCGGTGGCGGAGAGGATCTCCCGGATCCCGTGGCGGGGGATCTTCTCCACCGGCTTGCCGAGCAGGCAGCCGGCGGCCCGGCCGAGCCAGGCGCCGTGCAGCCGGTCCCGGTCGGCCCGGGTCGGCAGCGGCCAGCCGTCCGGCCAGCTCTCGCGGACGGCGTCGAGGTCAGCCGGCTCGGACCCGGTGTACGGCGCCGGCCGGGCCTCGGCGTCGTCGAGCAACTCGACCGCCAGGGCACGCAGTTCCGGCGACGCCGGTGCCGGCGAGGCCCCGCTGACCGGGGCGGTGACGTCGCCGCCGGCCGCCGCCCACCGGTCGGCGAGATCGCCGACGTCGCGGCCCTCGTCGCGGCTCGCGGCGAGCTCGTGCGGCAGCAGGTCCTCCGGCTGCACCCAGGTCAGCCGCAGCCCCCGGGCCGACGGCCGGCCGGCGCCGCTCGCGCCGGCCGTGGCGGTGGTGCCGCGCGGAGCCGCCGCGCCGGCGGCCGGGATGTCCGCTGCGCTCATGCCAGGCCGCCGAAGCGCTCGGCGCGGCGGGCGAAACGCTCCCGGTCGCGCTGGAAGACCTTGGTGGCCACCTCGGCGAGCAGCCGGGCCGGTGCGACCAGGTCGGTACGGGAGGCGGCGGCGACGGTGTCGGACCACTCGGCCGGTACGGCCGCGGCGCCGCCGAGCGCGCCGGCGATCGCGCCGGCCATGGTGGCGGTGGAGTCGGCGTCCCGGCCGTAGTTGACCGAGCCGAGCACCGCCGCCCGGTAGTCGCCGCCGGCCACCACCAGCATGCCCAGGGCCACCGGCAGTTCCTCGATGGCGTGCAGCCGGCTCGGCCGGCGGGCGCCCAGGCCGGGGCTGCGGTACTCCTCCCCCACCGTGTCGTAGGGGGCGACGGCGGCGCGCAGCGCGGGGATGGCGACCTGCCAGTCGTCGTACCCCCGGGCCTCCTTGACCACCGCGTCGACGGCGGCGCGGGTGCCGTCCCGGGCCAGGTCGAGCGCCGCGGCGATCACGTCGTCGACGCCCGCGCCGGGGGTCGCGGCGGCGGCGACCGCGGCGGCGAACACCGCCGCGGCCTCCCGCCCGTAGCTGTGCTGGTGCGCTCCGGCGATCTCCACAGCCTCCGCGTACGCCCCGGCCGGGTCGCCGGCGTTGACGATGCCGACCGGGGCCATGTACATGGCGGCGCCGCAGTTGACGATGTTGCCCACGCCGGCCTCGCGGGGGTCGGCGTGTGCGTGGTGCAGGCGGGTGACCAGCCACCGCTCGGCCGCGGCCAGCCGGTGGAAGGTCACCCCCTCCCGCTCCAGGTCCGGGATGTAGACCACCCGCTCGATCAGGTCGGGCACGAGCAGATCCACCACGTCGTACGCGTCGAGGTGGTCCCGCTTGGCCGCGTACGCCCGGACCAACGCGTGGGTCATCAACGTGTCGTCGGTGATGTGCCCGTCGCCCTTGTGGTACGGCGCGAGTGGTCGCGCGGTGGCCCAGTCGGCGTGGTACGGGCCGACGATCCCCTCGACCCAGCCGCCGAATCGGGCGCGGATCTGCTCGGGCAGGGCTGTCTCGGTGGCTCCGCCGAGGGCGTCGCCCACGGCGGCGCCGACGAGGCAACCGACCGACGTGTCGAGCAAGAGTGACATGGTTACCTCAGAACCTGCTTGCCCCCGTCGACCAGCTGCGTGCCGAGCTGGTCCAGGGTGATCTTGTTGGCGAAATACTGCTGGAGGGCCGGGGTGGCGTACTTGGTCTTCCACTCCGGGTAGCCGTCGACCTTCTGGAACGGCGCGACGGTCAGGTCGGCGGCGCTGTCCGCGGCGACGTCCCAGCCCTGCTTGCCCTCGGTGGCCTTGACCAGCTCCTGGTTGGCCTGCTTGCCGGTGGGCACCAGCCAGTCACCCTTGGCCAGGGTGGCCATGTTGGTGGGGTTCAGGAACCACTGGAGGAACTCGGCGGCCTGCTTCTTGTGCTTGCTGTCCTCGGAGATGGACAGGGTCTGCGGGTTGGCCGCCTGCTTGGTGGACAGGCCCTTGATCGGCGGGATGGTGACCCACTCGAAGCCGGCCGGGGCCTGCTCGACCATCTGCTGGCGCAGCGAGACCGAGCCGGGAAGCATGGCGTACTTGCCGCCGAAGAAGCCGGGCAGGGCGTCCGCGCCGCTCATGCCGAGCGCCTCCGGGGAGGCGGACCTGGCGGTGTAGAGCATGTCGTGGATCCGCTTCGGCACCTCCTTCTCCGCGTCGCCGACCTTGACCTCGGTCTTGCCGCCGTCGGTGTAGAAGAACTTGCCGTCGTAGTTCAGCGCCAGGTTCATCACCCGGTTGGTGGGCGACTTGAGCGCCCAGGCCACGCCGTACTGGCCGGGCTTGGTGAGCTTCTGCGCGTTGGCCTGGAACTCGTCCCAGGTCCAGCCGCCGTCCGCGGGCGGCACGGCGACGCCGGCGGCGTCGAGCAGCTTCTTGTTGGCGATGACGACCTGCGACTCCAGCAGGAACGGGATGCCGGTGACCTTGCCGTCGAAGGTGACGGTGTCCCAGACGCCCGGGTCGATCTGGCTCTTGAAGTCGTCACCGAGCAGCTTGGAGACGTCGGCCAGGTAGCCCTGCTTGCTGAACTCGCCGATGGCGGAGGACTCGTACTGGACGATGTCCGGCGCGTCGCCGCCCTCGAACGAGGTGAGCAGCTGGTCGTGGACGGAGTTCCAGTCGCCCTGGACGTACTCGACCTGGATGTCCGGGTGCTCGCTGTTCCACTTGGCGACCAGGTCCTTGTTGGCCTGCAGCGACTCCTTCTGCCAGGCGAGGCTGAGGAAGCGCAGCTTGGCCGGGCCGGACGAGCTCTCGTCCGTGCCGCCGCCGTCACCGCACGCGGTGAGGGCGCCGAGGCCGACGACCGCGACCGCGGTGGCCGCGGCGAGTCGACGGAATCTGCTCCGGAACATGGGGATTCCTTCCTTGGTGGTGGGTTGGGGGATGTGGTTCAGCCCTTGACCGCGCCGGCGAGCGACCCGGACGAGAGCCGGCGTTGCATGAACGCGAAGAAGATCAGGCTGGGCAGGGTGGCCAGCAGGGATCCGGCGGCCAGGGGGCCGAGCCGGGCGGTGCCCTCGACGCCGACGAAGCGGGCCAGGGTCACCGGCAGGGTGGCCAGCTCGGGGGTCTTGAGCAGGACCAGCGCGAAGAAGAACTCGTTCCAGGCCGAGATGAAGGAGAACAGCGAGGTGGCCACGATGCCCGGGGCGAGCAGCGGGAAGACCACCCGGCGCAGCACCTGGAGCCGGCTGGCGCCGTCGACGCTGGCCGCCTCCTCCAGTTCGCGCGGAATGTTGCGGACGAAGCCCTGGAGCATCCACAGCGCGAAGGGCAGCGCCCAGACCACGTAGATGAGCACCAGCCCGGCGTGCGAGTTGGCCAGCCCGACCTCGCGCAGGACCAGGAAGATCGGGATGATCAGCAGCACGAACGGGAACAGCTGCGACAGCAGCACCCAGCCGAGCGCGGCGGTGCCGAGCCGGGTCCGGAACCGGGCCAAGGCGTACGAGGCGGGCAGCGCGACCAGCACGGTGAGCACCGCGGAGGCGAGCGACACCTGGAGGCTGTTCAGCGCGGCCCGACCGAGTTCCTGCTCGGTGAAGGCCTGCACGAAGTTCTGCAGCGTCGGGTTGGTGGGGATCAGGCTGGGGTGCAGCTGCACCAGTTCGCGGGGCGGCTTGAACGCGGTGGACAGCAGCCAGACCAGCGGGAACCCGAGGAAGACCAGGTACCCGGCCAGGGCGAGGTACTGCAGGCTCCGCGCGGTGCGGCTCGGCTTTCCGAACATGTCTAGTTCGCCTCCCTCAGCCGGCGACGCAGGTAGACGGCGAGCAGCGCGACGATGATCACGACCATCACGTTGCCGAGCGCGGCGGCGTAGCCGTAGTTGCCGTAGCGGAACGCCTCCTCGTAGGCGAAGAGCATCGGCAGCATCGTCTTGCCGCCCGGCCCGCCGGCGGTGAGGACGTAGACCAGGCCGAACGAGTTGAAGTTCCAGATGAAGTCCAGCGAGGTGATCGCCACGATGACCGGCGCGATGGCGGGCAGCGTGACGTTGCGGAACCGGTGCCAGGTGCCGGCGCCGTCGACCGCGGCCGCCTCGTGCAGGTCGCGCGGCACGCCCTGCAGCCCGGCCAGGAGCACGACCGTGGTCTGCGGCATGCCGGCCCAGACGCCCACGATGATCACCGCGGGCAGGGCGGTGCTGAAGTCGCCGAGCCAGTTGGTGCGCAGCGCGTCCGCGCCGATCCGGTGGAAGAACTCGTTCAGCAGGCCCGCGTCGGGGTGGTAGACGAGCTTCCAGAGGATGCCGACCACCACCGGGGGCATCGCCCAGGGCACCACGGCGAGGACCCGGGCGATGCCGCGGAAGCGCAGCTGCTGGTTGAGCAGCAGGGCCAGGCCGAGGGCGAGCAGGAACTGCAGCACGGTCACCCCGACCGCCCAGAGCAGGCCGATCTTGAACGAGTTCCAGAACAGCTCGTCGCCGAGCAGTTCGCGGTAGTTGGCCAGCCCGGTGAAGGTGATCTCGACGTGCCGGCCGGCGCGAGCGTCGGTGAAGCCCAGGTACATGCCACGCAGCAGCGGGAAGACCGACAGCACCACGATCGGCAGCAGCGACGGGAGCAGCAGCAGGTAGATGCCGAGCCGGTCGGAGCGGGTGCGGGCCGGGCGGGGCCCGTCGGCGTGGGCGACGTCGGGCCGTTCGGCCACCGTGGTCATGCCGTCACCTCCGGGGTACGCGGCGCGGGCAGGTCATCGCCGGCGGCGCCGGCCGCGGGGACGAACAGCGGTGCGGCGGCGGGCGCGGCGGCGCTGGAGGCGCGAACGGCGAGGCTGGGCGCGACCTGCTCCCGGCGGGGCGGCAGGCTCGGGTCGGCGATGCGCTGCAGCAGCAGCTCGGCGGCGCGCCGACCACGCTCGGCCGAGCCGAGGGAGACACTGGACAGCTGCGGGAACATCATCCGGGCCAGCTCGGTGTCGTCCATGCCGACCAGCGCCACGTCCTCGGGGACGCGGTGGCCGGCGGCGAGCAGGGCGTGCAGCGCGCCGGCGGCGATCAGGTCGTTGGCGCAGACCAGCGCGTCGGGGCGGGCCCGGCCGAGCAGCCGCTCGGTGGCGGCGCGGCCGGCCGCGT
>NZ_JAPDPH010000083.1 GCF_026013475.1 Micromonospora yasonensis
ACGTCGGCGCTGGTGGCGGGCGCCCTGGTCGGCCGCCCGGTGGGGTTCGTGCTGCTCGCGGTGGCGTTCGCCGCCTTCCAGCTCGCCACGGTGCTCGCCGACGTGCGGTTGCAGGCCCGGATCACCGGTTCGGCCCGGGCGACGGTGACCTCGGTGGCGGGGATGGCCACCGACCTGACCATCATCGCGTTCTACGGCGCGTACGGCGTGGTGGCGGGGGTCGCCGGCAACGCGGTCGCGTTCGCGCTGGCCGCGGTGCCGTACCTCGGGGTGGCGCTCTGGTTGGTCGCGCGTCGCGTGGCGGCGCGATGAGTGCGGCGCGGGACGGCCGGCTGACTGCTCGCGCCGCCCCGGCCCCGGCCCCGGATCGGCTCTGGCGACAGCGGCCCGGTGGTGCCCGACCGGGCGGGCCGGGTCGAGATCGGGCGGGCGGCGGCGGCAAACGGGCGACCGAAAAGAGAGGAAGGCGGCCTTTGTGGCGCTCTCCGGTGCCCATTCGGCGCCGGATCGCGGGCACCAAACACACCGCATTACCCCAGCGGTGACCGTCGTCACGACCGATCGCCGATGTTAGAAAAAGAGGCACGAGCGGGCGGGAGGTGCCAGGTGGACGCAGCGGAGCGCAGACACCACATCCTCACGCTGGCTCGTCGTCAGGGCGACGTCGATGTGCAGAAGCTGGCCGTCGACCTGGGCGTCGCGCCGGAGACGATCCGGCGCGACCTCAGCCTGCTGGCCCAGCAGGGTCTGGTGCGCCGGACCCACGGTGGTGCGTACCCGGTGGAGACCGCCCGCTTCGAGACGACCCTGGAGAGCCGGAGCACCAGGTTCGTCGTCGAGAAGCGGCGGATCGCCGTCGCCGCGGTGGAGCACCTCGGCGACGCGGAATCGGTCTTCATCGACGAGGGTTACACCCCGCAGCTGATCGCCGAGGCGCTGCCCACCCACCGGCCGCTGACCGTGGTGACGGCCTCGCTGCACACCGCGGCGGCGCTCGCGGCGTCGCCCAGCCTCACCGTCCTGTTGCTCGGTGGCCGGGTGCGCGGTCGCACCCTCGCCACCGTCGACCACTGGGCCACCGCCATGCTCGGCGGCTTCGTCATCGACCTGGCGTTCGTCGGCGCGAACGGGATCTCCCGCGAGCACGGGCTGACCACGCCCGACCCGGCGGTGGCCGCCGTGAAGGCCAAGGTCATGGCGGTGTCCCGGCGCGCGGTGTTCGCCGGCGTGCACACCAAGTTCGGCGGCCACAGCTTCTGCCGCTTCGCCGACGTCGGCGAGCTCGACACCATCGTCACGGACACCGCGCTGCCGGCGTCCGAGGCGCACCGCTACTCGCTGCTCGGCCCCGTGGTGCTGCGCGTCTGAGCGTCCGGGCCGACCCGTCTCCACCACCACACCACCACCATGGAGGTTCGCTGTGTTCAGAACACGGTCTCCTCGCCGATGGCGCGGTGCCCTCGCCGTCGCCCTGGCGGTCGGTCTGACCTCGACCGCCTGCTCCGGAGCCGGTGGCGGCTCCTCCTCGGGCGGCGACGGCAAGGGCAAGACGATCACCGTGCTGATGGTCGGCAATCCGCAGATGGAGGACCTGGCCAAGGTCACCGCCGACAACTTCACCAAGCAGACCGGCATCACCGTGCGGTTCACGATCCTGCCGGAGAACGAACTGCGCGACAAGGTCACCCAGGACGTCGCCACCCAGGGCGGGCAGTACGACGTGGCGACGATCGGGGCGTACGAGGCGCCGATCTGGGCCAAGAACGGCTGGCTGCACGAGTTGAGCTCGTACGCCGACGCCGACTCCGGCTACGACGAGGGCGACCTGCTCAAGCCGATGGTGGCCTCGCTCTCCGGCCAGGACGGCAAGCTCTACGCGGCGCCGTTCTACGGCGAGTCCTCCTTCCTCATGTACAACAAGGAGCTCTTCGCGGCCAAGGGCCTGACCATGCCGGAACGGCCCACCTGGCAGCAGGTGGCCCAGTTCGCCGCGAAGCTCGACGACAAGAAGGCCGGCGTGGCCGGGATCTGCCTGCGCGGGCTGCCCGGTTGGGGCGAGCTGTTCGCCCCGCTGACCACGGTCGTCAACACCTTCGGTGGCACCTGGTTCGAGAAGGACTGGACGCCCAGGGTGAACGCTCCGGAGTTCACCGAGGCGACGAAGTTCTACGTCGACCTGGTCCGGGCGCACGGCGAGGCGGGCGCGCCGCAGGCCGGCTTCACCGAGTGCCTGAACACCTTCGGCCAGGGCAAGGCGGCCATGTGGTACGACGCCACCTCCGCCGCCGGCACGCTGGAGGACAAGAGCGCGAGCAAGGTCGCCGGCAAGGTCGGCTACGCGTACTCGCCGGTGAACAAGACGAAGTCCTCCGGCTGGCTGTGGGCCTGGGCCCTGGCGATGCCGAAGACCACCAAGAACGCCGACGCCGCGTGGAAGTTCATCTCCTGGGCCACCGGCAAGGAGTACGAGAAGCTGGTCGGCTCCTCGCTCGGCTGGTCCCGGGTGCCGGCCGGCAAGCGGCAGTCCACCTACGCGCTTCCCGAGTACCGGCAGTCCGCCACCGCCTTCGCCGACATCACGCTGAAGTCGATCCAGGAGGCCGACCCGGTCAACCCGGGCGTGCAGCCCCGGCCCGCGCTCGGCGTGCAGTTCGTCGGCGTCCCGGAGTTCGCCGACCTCGGCACCAAGGTCTCCCAGGAGGTCTCCGCCGCGATCGCCGGCAGCACCACGGTCGACAAGGCGCTCGCCGACGGCCAGCGGCTGGCCGAGGGCGTCGCCAAGGAATACCGGTAGCCGCCACCCGGGGCCGGTCGAGCGCCGGCCGGCCCCGGCCTTTGCCTCCCGAGGTGCTCTCATGACCCAGACCGTCACCGTCGGCGCGGGCGCGGCACGCCGGCGTACCGTCAGATCCGTCCCCGCCGGCGCGCGGCAGCGCTGGACCCGCCGCGCCCCGCTGTTGCCCGCGCTGATCTTCGCGATCCTGGTGACCCAGATCCCGTTCCTGGTCACCCTCTACCTGTCCACCCTCGACTGGAACGCGCTGCGACCCGGCCGGCGGGCCTTCGTCGGCCTCGCCAACTACGGCGAGGTGCTCACCGACGCCCGGCTGCGCGCCGCCCTGCTGAACACGGTGGTGCTCACCGCCGGCTCCGTCGTGCTGTCCGTCCTGCTCGGCCTCGGCCTGGCCATCCTGCTCGACCGCCGGTTCCCCGGGCGCGGGGTGGTCCGCACCCTGCTCATCACGCCGTTCCTGGTGATGCCGATGGCCGCGGCGCTGCTGTGGAAGCACGCCATCTACAACCCGTCGTACGGGCTGATCAACGGCGTCGTGGGCGGCAGCACGGACTGGGTGTCCCGGTACCCGATGCTCTCCGTCGTCACCACCCTGGTCTGGCAGTGGACCCCGTTCATGATGCTGATCATCCTGGCCGGGTTGCAGAGCCAGTCGCTGGAGACCCTGGAGGCCGCCCGGGTCGACGGGGCCGGGCCGTGGCAGACCTTCACCCGGGTGACCCTGCCCTACCTGCGCCCCTACCTGGAACTGGGCGCCCTGCTCGGCTCCATCTACCTGGTGCAGACCTTCGACGCCGTCTTCACCATCACCCAGGGCGGGCCAGGCACCGCCACCACCAACTTGCCGTACGAGATCTACCTGACCACCTTCCGCAAGTTCGAGTACGGCGAAGCCGCCGCGGCCGGGGTCGTGGTGGTGATCGGCACGATCGTGGTCGCCACCTTCGCGCTGCGGGTGATCTCCAGCCTGTTCCGGATGGAGGACGCGCGATGACCACGCTGACGAGACCCGCCACCCGGCGGCGGCCGACCAGCCCGGCCCGGCGGACGGGCGGCCGCACCGGGGTGGCCTGGACCGGGCTGGCCTGGCTGGCCGGGCTGCTGTTCTTCCTGCCGGTGCTGTGGATGGTGCTCACCGGCTTCAAGCGGGAGGTCGACGCCGCCAGCAACCCGCCGTCCTGGTTCTTCACCCCGGTGCTCGACGGCTACCGGCAGGTCTTCGACCGCGACCTCACGCCGTACCTGCTCAACTCCCTGATGGCCAGCCTGCTGTCCACCCTGCTGGTGTTGCTGCTGGCCACCCCCGCGGCGTACGCGCTGTCGATCCGGCCGGTCGCCAAGTGGCGCGACGTGTTGTTCTTCTTCATCAGCACCAAGATGCTGCCCGCGGTCGCCGCGCTGCTGCCGATCTACCTGCTGGTCAAGGAACTCGGCATGCTGGACAACGTCTGGACCATGGTGGTCCTCTACACCGCGATGAACCTCCCGCTCGCGGTCTGGATGATGCGGTCGTTCCTGCTGGAGGTCCCGTCCGCGCTGATCGAGGCCGCGGCGATGGACGGCGCGAGCCTGACCGTGACGATCCGGCGGATCCTGCTGCCGATCGTCGCGCCCGGCCTGGCCGCCACGGCGCTGATCTGTTTCATCTTCAGCTGGAACGAGTTCTTCTTCGCGGTCAACCTCACCGCGACCCGAGCCGGCACCTCGCCGATCTTCCTGGTCGGCTTCATCACCTCCGAAGGGCTCTTCCTCGCCCGGCTCTGCGCGGCGGCGACCATCGTGTCGCTGCCGGTCGTGCTGGCCGGCTGGATCGCCCAGAAGCAACTCGTCCGAGGACTCTCGATGGGGGCGGTCAAATGAAAGCAGCGGTCATCGTCACGCCGGGCCAGGTCTCGCTGGAGTCCGTGCCCGATCCCATGCCCGGCCCGCGCGAGGTGGTCGTCGAGGTCGCCGGCTGCGGGATCTGCGGCACGGACCTGCACATCATGGACGGCGAGTTCGCGCCCGCGTACCCGATCGTGCCGGGCCACGAGTTCGCCGGCCGGGTGGTCGAGGTCGGCCGGGACGTCACCGAGGTGCGGGTCGGTGACGCGGTGGCCGTCGACCCCTCGTTGCACTGCGGGGAGTGTTACCAGTGCCGGCGGGGCCGGGGCAACCTCTGCGAACGCTGGGCGGCCATCGGGGTCACCGTCTCCGGCGGCGCGGCCGAGTACGCGGTCGCGCCGGTGAAGAACTGCTTCCCGCTGCCGGAGTCCGTCGCGCCGGCCGACGCCGCGCTGATCGAGCCGCTTTCCTGCGCGGTTCGCGGCTTCGACGTGCTGCCCCGCCGTCTCGGCGACCACTACCTGATCTACGGCGCGGGCACCATGGGCCTGATGATGCTGGAACTGGCGAAGCGGTGCGGCGCGGCGAGCGTGAGCGTGGTCGACCCGAATCCGGATCGGCTGGCCACCGCGGTCCGGCTGGGCTGCACGGCCAGCGGCGCGAGCGCGGACGAGCTGACCCGGCCCCGCGGCTGGGACGTGGTCATCGACTGCACGGGCGTGCGGGCGGCGATCGACGACGGGCTCGGTCGGGTCGCCCCGGCCGGGACGTTCCTCCAGTTCGGGGTCTCGGAGTACCGCACCCGGGCCACGGTCGAGCCGTACCGGATCTACCACCAGGAGCTCACCATCACCGGGTCGATGGCGGTGCTGCACAGCTTTGAGCGGGCCGGTGAACTGTTCGTCGCGGGCGTGCTGGACCCCGACGTGTTCATCAGCCACCGCTTCTCGCTCGACCGGTACGCCGAGGCGATGGCCCAGTTCCGGGCCGGCGTCGGCCGCAAGATCCAGATCGCGTGACCCGCAGTCGGCCCGGCCGACAAATCACAAGTTACCGGACGAAATCTCGCGATCGTGGCTACCGTAGGTGCGCACGGTGGCCAGCCGACCGCGGGAGGCGAATCCGGTGACGATGGAAGCAGAGCGCACCCTGCAGGACGAGGAGGTCACCCGGCTGGGGGACCTCGCCGCCCAGCTCCGGGTGGACTCGATCCGCTGCAGCACGAAGGCCGGGTCCGGCCACCCGACCTCCAGCCTCTCCGCCGCCGACCTGCTGGCGGTGCTGATCTCCCGGCACCTGCACTACGACTGGCGGAACCCGGGCAACCGCGCCAACGACCACCTGATCTTCTCCAAGGGGCACGCCTCGCCCCTGCTGTACGCGGTCTTCAAGGCGGTCGGCGTGGTCAGCGAGCAGGAGCTGATGGACACCTACCGGCAGTCGGGGTCGCGCCTGCAGGGGCACCCCACCCCGGCCCTGCCCTGGGTGGACGTGGCCACCGGGTCGCTGGGCCAGGGACTGCCGGTCGGCGTGGGCATCGCGCTGGCCGGGCAGTACCTCGACCAGTTGCCGTTCCATGTCTGGGTGCTCTGCGGCGACAGCGAGACGGCCGAGGGCTCCATCTGGGAGGCCCTGGACAAGGCGGCGCACTACGGCCTGCGCAACCTCACCGCGATCGTGGACGTGAACCGGTTGGGGCAGCGCGGGGCGACCGAGCTGGAGTGGGACCTGGACACGTACCGCCGCCGGGTCGAGGCGTTCGGCTGCCATCCGCTCGTCGTGGACGGCCACGACCTGATCGAGATCGACGAGGCGTTCACCCGGGCCCGCCAGGCGACCGGCCCGACGGTGGTGCTCGCCCGGACGGTGAAGGGCAAGGGGGTTCCCGAGGTCGAGAACGAGCCGGACTGGCACGGCAAGGCGCTGAAGCCGGACATGGCCGAGCGGGCCGTCCAGGCGCTCGGCGGCGTGCGGCAGATCCGCGTCACCGGGCCCCGACCCGAGCCCGCCCCGCCCGTCGCCAGCCGCGCGGGCGAGCCGGAACTGCCCAAGTACGACAAGGGCGCGAAGGTGGCCACCCGCAACGCGTACGGCGACGCGCTGCGCGCGCTGGGCTCCCGGCCGGACGTGGTCGCGCTCGACGGCGAGGTGAGCGACTCCACCCGGGCCGACAAGTTCGGCGAGGCGTACCCGGACCGCTTCTTCGAGATGTTCATCTCCGAGCAGCAACTGGTCGCCGCCGCGGTGGGCCTGCAGGTGCGTGGCTACCGCCCCTTCGCCGCGACCTTCGCCGCGTTCCTGTCCCGCGCGTACGACTTCATCCGGATGGCTGGCATCTCCCAGGCCGACCTCGCGCTCGCCGGCTCGCACGCCGGCGTGGAGATCGGCCCGGACGGTCCCTCGCAGATGGGGCTGGAGGACCTGGCCGCGATGCGCGCCGTGCAGGGGTCGACGGTGCTCTACCCCAGCGACGCCGTCTCCTGCGCCGCCCTCGTCGGGCAGATGGTCGACCGCGAGGGGGTCAGCTACCTGCGGACCACCCGGGGGAAGTACCCGGTGCTCTACGACAACGGGGAGGAGTTCCCGGTCGGCGGCAGCAAGGTGCTGCGCGCCGGTGGCGACGTGGCGCTGATCGGCGCCGGCGTGACCGTGCACAACTGCCTGGCCGCCGCCGAGGAGCTGACCCGCGAGGGGATCGACGCCCTCGTGATCGACCTCTACTCGGTCAAGCCGGTCGACCGGCAGCGCCTGCTCGACGCCGTACGGGACACCGGCGGTCGGTTGGTGGTGGTCGAGGACCACTACCCGCAGGGCGGGCTGGGCGCGGCCGTGCTCGAGTCGCTGGCCGACCTCGCCGACCCGGTGCGGGTCAAGCACCTGGCGGTACGCGGGCTGCCCGGCTCCGGCACGCCGACTCAGCAGCTGGACCAGGCGGGGATCGGCGTGACCGCCATCGTCTCGGCGGCCCGTGCCCTGGCCTGACAGCCGCCCGTTTCACCCCCACCGCCTGCGGGTACCCGCAGGTCCGGTCCGAGAAGGGGGTCCCAGGTGAACCAGACGGAGTTCATCCGGTCGGTGGCCGCGAAGCCGAAGATCTCACCGGCGCAGGCCGAGCCGATCACCCGTGCCACGCTCGAGACGCTGGCGGAACGGATCACCGGCGGACAGGCGCGGGACCTCGCGTCGCAGCTTCCCGAGGAGCTGAAGGCGTGTGTCAGCAGCAGCGCCGGGGTGAATCCCGAGCCGTTCGGGCTGCCGGAGTTCCTCGAACGGGTGCAGGCCCGGGCCGCGGTGGACCTCCAGGCGGCGACCGACGGCGCCCGCGCCGTGTTCGACACGCTGCGGGAGACGATCAGCGCCAAGGAGTACGGGGACATGATCGACCAGCTGCCCGAGGAGTTCTGGCAGCTGACCGGGCCGTCGATCAACCGGATGGAGACCCGCCGGGTCGGCACCTGACCGGCGGGATCACCGCCACAACCGGATCTCGGCCGGTTCCCGGTCGCTGCGGAGCCCCTTCCAGGAAGGGTGCCGCAGCCGGCGATCGGGGGTCCAGGACCGGAAGGTGACGTCCCCGACCAGCACCGGGTCGACCCAGACCGCCTGCCGGGCGTGCTCGCGCGGCACCGGCACGGCGAAGGGCGGGTCCCGTCGGGTCAGCGGCGCCAGCCGGTGCTGGAGGTCACGCAGCACGGCCTGGGTGAAGCCGGTGCCGACGTGCCCGACGTAGACCAGCCGGTCCTGGGCGTCGTACATGCCGAGCAGCAGCGAGCCGATGGTGCCCGCCCGCCGGCCGGCGCCCGGCTTCCAGCCGCCCACGACGACCTCGACGGTGTCGTTGAGTGGCACCTTCACCCACGCCGACGCCCGCCGGCCGGGCTCGTACGCCGCGCCGAGCTGCTTGGCCACCACCCCCTCCAGGCCGAGTTCGGCCGCCGCCGTGGCCAGGTCCCGCCCGGCCTCGCCGGTCCAGTAGGGCGGCGTCTCGACGCTCTCGCCGCTGAGTTCCAGTTCCGCCAGCGCCGCCCGGCGTTCCGCGTACGGCAGGGACGTGGTGTCCCGACCGTCCAGGTGCAGGAGATCGAACAGGTACAGCCGGACCGGGGTCGCGGCGACCAGCGCGGCGGCCGGCGCCCGGACGTGCATCCGGCGCTGCAGCGCTGAGAAGCTGGGCCGGCCGCCGGCGTCGAGCGCCACGATCTCCCCGTCGAGCACCGCCCGCCGCCCGGCCAGGAGTCGGGTCAGCTCCGCCAGCTCCGGGTACGCCCGGGTGACGTCCCGATCGTTGCGGCTGAGCAGCCGGATCCCGTCGTCGACGTAGGCGATCGCGCGAACGCCGTCCCACTTGAACTCGTATCCCCAGCCCGGGCCGGTGGGCAGCGCGCCGCTGGCGGCGAGCATCGGGGGCACGAGCTTCGGCATCCTGGCCACGTCTCGATCATGGCCGTCGTCGTCCGGCGTGGCGCCGGTTTCCGCCCATTCCGCCCGCCCGGCCAACGCGCGATCGTTTGCCCGGGTCGCCGGCGGGTAGCCACGCGGTCTCCGGGACGGGAAGGACGGGCATGGCCGAGCTGGAGTTCTTCGAGAAGGTGGCCGCACGGGCGGGCGTCCCGGCGGAGACCGCGCGGTCCCTGACCGAGGCCACCCTGCGTACGCTCGCCGAGCGGATCAGCGGCGGCGAGGCCGCGGACCTGGCCGACCACGTGGCGCACGAGCTGCGCCCGCTGCTGGCCCGGGCACGCCCCGAGGAGCCGGAGGTGTTCGGGTACGACGAGTTCCTGCGGCGGGTGGCCGAGCGCGCCGGGTCGGCGCCGGACGTCGCCGAGCGGGGCGCGGGGGCGGTGCTGCAGACCCTGCACCGGGTGGTCGGACACGAGGAGTTCGCGCAGGCGCTGGCGCAGTTGCCGAGGGAAATCGGCGCACTGGCCCAGCCGGTGCCCCGCGAGGCCTGACCGGACAGGATGGACGGGCACCTCGCCGCCGCGTCCGGCCCGTCAGAAGTCCTCGGCGACGCGAAGCTGCTGGACTTCTGGCTGGAGCGGGTCGCGTTCGGCTGACGGTGGGGCCGGCGGTGGCCGCCGGCCCCACCACGGTTCAGCCGGCCAGGTGCAGGAACGACCACTGGTGGCCGTCGAGGTCCCGGAACCCGCGCATGTACATGAATCCGAGATCCTGGCCCGGGCCGAGCGAGGTGCCGCCCGCGACGACCGCCACGTCGACCAGTTCGTCCACCCGCTCCCGCCGGTCGACGCCGAGGCCCACGATCACCTCCCGGCTGGTGGCGGTGTCGCACACCTCGGCCCCGGCGAATGCGGCGAAGGCCGCCGGGGTGTGCAGGATCAGGTGGGTGGTCCCGTCGAGGGTGAGTTGCGCGCTGTCGCCACCGGTCTGCCGGGGCCCGGCCGTGAAGCCCAGGGCGGTGAAGAACTCGACCGCCCGGTCGAGGTCGGCCACCGGCAGGTTGACGAACATCGCGGCGCTCATCGGGCCACCTCCGCCTGCTCCAGCAGCTGCTTCAGGGCGGCGAGCCGGTCCCGCCAGTACGCCTTGAGCCGGTCGGCCGCTGCGGCGTCGGTGAGCTTCTCGTGCAGCACGGCCACTCGGGCCTTCGTCTCGCTCACCGGGGTGAAGCCGACCGCGATCCGGCTCGGCCCACCGGCCCAGTCCGCCCGGAAGCTCTTCGCTGCGGTGGCGGTACGGACCCGCACGGCCACGTCGGGCAGCCAGCGTCGGCGTACCGCCTCGTCGGCGAACGCCTCGAACAGCACCGCCACCGGCACCGCCACCGTCCGGCTGCCGGTGGCCTCGAAGCCACCGCCGCGCCGTTGGCCGGGGACGCGCAGCCCGCGTGCCTGCTCGTACCCGACGGTGATGGTCTGCGCCCACCAGCCCGGCACCTCGTGCGCGGTGACCAGCCAGCGCGCCGTCTGGGTGTGCGTCCGGTCGACCGCGCCCCAGGCGTCGAGCCGGCCGAACCACTCGTCCCAGTCGTGGCCGGTGCGTTCGCGCAGCAACGCGGCGGAGACCCGGTCCATCTGCGTCCGGGCGGGGGAGGAGGGCTCCGGCGCCGGGTTGGCGGCGCCGGACCTGGCCAGCAGCTGCCGGCGGGCGGTGGTGTAGCTCTCGCCGGTCCGGGCCATCCGGGTCCGCACCCGGGATTTGAACGACTTGTGACTCGTCATCACATGCTCCCTGTCGAGGGCGCGGTCGCAGGACTCACGCTCCCGTCGACCCCGCCCTGGGCATGTGGCGTGTCGGTGGGCCTGTCGGCACCGCGTCCCGAGGGCTCAAGGCCCCCTTTGCCTCCGCGGGACCGGTGGCGTGAGCACCGGGATGGAGGTGAGGCGCAGGACTGCGCCGCGCCCAGTCTACGCCCCGATCCGTCCCCGGGCAGGCCGGCTCAGCCGGCGGTCTGCTCCCACATCGACTTCATCTCGTCGAACGCCTGCTCCATGATCTGCACCATGGCCCGGCGGGCCCGCTCGCCGTCGCGGTGCTGCAGCGCCTGGGCCACCTCGGCGTGCAGGTGCAACGCCTGCTGGTCGGGGTGGTGCGGCATCAGGTGATAGTGGTGCCGGCCGGTGAGCACCTCGGCGACCAGTTCCTGGAGCTTCACGAACATCTCGTTGCCGGAGGCGGCGAGGACCCGCCGGTGGAACTCGATGTCCAGGCGGAGGAACCGCGCCTCGTCGGCGGCCTCGCCGGCGGCCCACATCTTCGCGGCGATCCCGACCAGGTCGCTGGCCTCGTCGGGGGAGATCCGACTCGCCGCCAGCCAGGCGGCGTGCGGCTCGATCGCGGTCCGCAGCTCGGTGATCGAGCGCAGCTGGGCCATCCGCCCGGCGGAGGCGAGCCGCCAGCGGATCACCTGCGGGTCGAACACGTTCCACGCCTCGGCGGGCCGGATCAGCACGCCGACCCGGCGTCGGGTCTCGATGAAGCCCATCGACGCGAGCACCCGCAGGACCTCGCGGATCACCGACCGGGAGACCGCGTACCGGTCGACCAGCTCGTCGATGTTGAGCACCGAGCCGGCGGCCAGGTCGCCGCCGCAGACGGCGGTGCCGAGGTGGTCGAGGACGCGGGCGTGCAGCCCCGCCTCGGTGGGGCCGGACTGGGCGGGTGCGACCCCCGGGGAGGACTGATCCACGCGCTGGATCATATCAGTTCGAGATCAGCCCTTGAATAAGTCAGATCTTTCGGCCTAGCATCCGGTCGTTAAGCAGACGTTACAGCGTTGTGGCGCTCTTCCCCCGGGGCGGCGACCACGAGAAATGGAGAGATGACGTGCGACGTCGATCGATAATCGGTACGTCTCTGGCCGTGGTGGTCGCCATGGGCCTGGCCGCCTGCGGCGGCGGTGGCGACGACAGCGGCGCGTCCAAGACCGTCCACGTGACCCTGGCGAACCACGTCTGGACGGAGAACATCAAGAAGGCCCTGCCCGAGTTCGAGAAGCAGACCGGGCTCAAGGTCGAGATCACCCAGCTCGGCGAGGACCAGCTGTCCGACCAGTACAACGTCAAGCTCAACGCCGGCTCGTCCGACCTTGACGTGATGATGTACCGGCCCCTGCAGGAGGGGAAGCTCTTCGCCAAGAACAAGTACCTGGCCGACCTGTCCGACCAGGTCAAGTCGAGCAAGGACTGGGACTACTCCGACTTCCAGTCCGGCCCGGTCGAGGCCACCACGTACGAGGGCAAGTCGGTGGGCGTGCCGATCATCACCGAGCAGGAGGTCCTGTACTACCGCAAGGACCTGCTCGCCAAGGCCGGCCTGAGCGCCCCGCCGAAGACCCTCGACGAGCTCAAGGCCGCCGCCGCCAAGATCAAGGCGACCACCCCCGGCGTGGCGGGCTTCGTCGCCCGGACCGGCAAGTCGCCGGCGGTCACCCAGTTCTCCAGCTTCCTCTACAGCTTCGGCGGTGACTTCGTCGACGGCAGCGGCAAGGCCACGGTCAACAGCGACGCCGCCAAGCAGGCGTACGCCTTCTACGGCGGGCTGATCAAGGACAGCGGCCCGGCCAACGTCAGCACCGACATGAGCTGGCCCGAGGCGATGGCCATCTTCACCCAGGGCAAGGCCGCCTTCTACACCGAGGCCAACTCGCTCTACAAGAACGCCACCGACCCGGCCAAGTCCAAGGTGTCCGACACCGTCGGCTTCGCGCCGTTCCCGGCCGGCCCGGCCGGCTCCAAGCCGTACAACATCCCCTCGTGGGCGCTGGGCGTCAACGACGCCTCGAAGAACAAGAGCAACGCCTGGAAGTTCATCGAGTGGGCCACCGGCAAGGAGCAGACCCTCGCCCAGCAGAAGGCCGGCGTGCCGAGCGCCCGTACCTCGGTCTGGGCCAACCCGGAGGGCACCGCGAACTACCCGAAGGACCTGGTCGAGGCCATCAACGCCAGCACCCAGGGCGGCGTCGCCCACGACCGGCCCGTGGTCGTGAAGGTCGGCCAGGCCCGCGAGATCGTCGGCCAGCCGATCGTCGACGCGATCACCGGCAAGGACCCGGCGGCCGCGGCCGACACGGCCAACGACGCCTTCCAGAAGTTCCTGGACGACGAGGCCAAGTAAGCCACGCGCGGGTGGTGGGGCGATGTGCCTCACCACCCGCGTACCCCTGTCGGTCCGCCCACCCCGGAGATCCCATGGCAACCGTCACCAACCCCCGCCGCGCGCCCGGCGGCGCCGGCGTCATGCCCGACACGCCCGGCTGGGCGCGCTGGGCCAACGACCACCGCAAGTGGCTCTTCGCCACTCCCGCGATGGCCTTCGTCGCCGCGCTGATCGTGATCCCGCTGGGCTGGACCGTCTGGCTCAGCCTCACCGACGCCGAGGGGTCCGTCCGCGCCGAGAGCGAGTTCATCGGCTTCCGGAACTACCTCGACGTGCTGTCGGACACCGACCGGTTCTGGCCGGCGGTCGGCCGCACTGCCAGCTTCACGCTCGTCGCGCTGGCCTTCGAGGTGGTCCTCGGCATGGCCGTCGCGCTGCTGCTGTGGCGGCCGTTCAAGGGCCAGAAGTGGGTCCGGGTCGCCATCCTCATGCCGTTGGTCGCCACCCCGGTCGCGGTCGGCATGATGTGGCGGCTCATCTTCGACCCGAACATCGGCCTGGCCAACCAGGTGCTCGGCTGGGTCGGCATCGGGCCGCAGCCCTGGCTCGCCGGCCAGCACTCCGCCCTGCCCACCACGATCTTCATCGACGTGTGGCAGTGGACCCCGATGGTCGTGCTCATCCTGCTCGCCGGCCTGACCTCGCTGTCCGAGGAGCCCCAGGAGGCGGCGCGGATCGACGGCGCCAGCACCTGGCAACGGTTCCGGCACGTCACCCTGCCGCTGCTGATGCCCACGGTCATCGTGGCGATCCTGCTGCGCGGCATCGACGCGCTGAAGACCTTCGACATCCTCTACGCCACCAAGGGCAAGGGCGGCGGTTCCTTCCACGAGGTGGAGACCCTCAACGTGTACGCCTACGGGCTGAGCTTCGACTACAACGAGTACGGCGTCTCCTCCACCGTCCTCATCCTGTTCTTCCTGATCATCATCGGCTCGATGTGGGCCCTGACCGCGCGGCGCAAGGAGGCCAAGCGATGAAGGCCAGTCCCGCGTACCGACTGTTCCGGGTGGTGGCGCTCACCGTCGTGGTGCTGTCGCTGATCGCGCCGCTGCTCTGGATGATCGCCGCGTCGTTCAAGACCAACGTCGACATCTACGACACCGGCAAGGCCCTGGTCTTCTCGCCCACCCTGGACAACTACGCCAACGTCCTCAAGCAGTCGCACTACGCCCAGTTCATCGGCAACAGCCTCTGGGTGGCCTTCGCCGCCACCGTGCTGTCGCTGATCCTCGGCGTGCCGGCGGCGTACTCGATGAGCCGGTTCAGCATGAAGAAGTCGGCCCTGGTGGTGCTGATGGCCCGGGTCATCCCCGGCGTCTCGCTGCTGGTGCCCTGGTACTACGTCTTCTCGAACCTGCAGATGGTCGGCGGCTTCACCGTGCTGATCCTGAGCCACATGTTCGTCTCGCTGCCGCTGATCGTCTACATCATGATGGGCTTCTTCGACGGCCTGCCGGAGGAACTGGAGGAGGCGGCGCTGGTCGACGGCCTCACCCACATCGGCGCGTTCCGCCGGATCACCCTGCCGCTGTCCGTGCCGGGCATCGCGACCGCCGGGATCCTGTCCTTCATCTTCTCCTGGAACAACTTCATGTTCGCCCTGGTGCTCTCCGGCGCGAACACCAAGACCCTGCCGGTGGCGATCTTCGACTTCGTCGGGTACGCCAGCATCGACTGGGGCGGCCTGATGGCGGCGGCCACCGTGGTCACCCTGCCGATCATGGTGATCGCCCTGTTCGTGCAGAAGTACGTGGTCTCCGGCCTCACCGCCGGCGCGACGAAGGGCTGAGCGGCATGACCACCATCGCGCGCATCGAGACCTTCCTGGTCGCCCCCCGCTGGCTCTTCGTCCGCGTCGAGACGGACAGCGGCATCGTCGGGTGGGGGGAGGCCACCTGCGAGGGCCGCTCCGAGACCGTCCGGGCCGCCGTCGACCAGCTCGCCGAGCTACTGATCGGCCGGGACGCGCTGCGGATCGAGGACCACTGGCAGGTCATGACCAAGGGGTCCTTCTACCGGGGCGGGCCGATCCTGGCCAGCGCCGTGGCCGGCCTCGACCAGGCGCTCTGGGACATCGCCGGCAAGCACTACGGCGCCCCGGTGCACCAGCTGCTCGGCGGCCCGGTCCGGGACCGGATCCGGGTGTACGGCTGGGTCGGCGGCGACGAGCCCAGCGAGGTCCGCGACCACATCGCCGCCCAGGTCGAGGCGGGCCTGACGGCGGTCAAGATGAACGCCTCCGGCCGGATGAGCCCGATCGCCTCGGTGGCCGAGCTGGACGGTGTGGTGGCCCGGGTGGCCGCCGCCCGCGAGGTGCTCGGCGAGCACCGCGACGTGGCGGTGGACTTCCACGGCCGGTTCACGCTGGCCAACGCCCGCCGGGTCGCGCCGCTGCTGGAGCCGTACCGGCCGCTGTTCCTGGAGGAGCCGGTCGTCCCGGAGAACTCCCACCTGATCGGCGACTTCGTCCGGTCCACCACCACGCCGGTGTCGACGGGGGAGCGGCTGTACAGCCGGCAGGAGTTCCTGCCGGTCTTCCAGGCCGGCATCGCGGTGGCGCAGCCGGACCTGTCGCACGCCGGCGGCATCACCGAGGTCCGCAAGATCGCCGCGCTGGCCGAGGTGTACGACGTGCAGCTCGCCCCGCACTGCCCGCTCGGCCCGATCGCCCTCGCGGCCTGCCTGCAGGTCGGCTTCGCCACGCCGAACTACCTGATCCAGGAGCAGAGCATCGGCATCCACTACAACCTCGGCGCCGAGGTGCTCGACTACTGCCTCGACAAGGAGCCGCTGACCTTCGTGGACGGCCACGTCGAGCGGCTCACCGCGCCCGGCCTCGGCATCGAGATCGACGAACAGGCGGTCCGGTCGGCGGACAAGCGCGGCCACGCCTGGCGCAGCCCGATGTTCCGGCACCCCGACGGCTCCTACGCGGAATGGTGACCCGATGACTCTCGACCTCGCCGCCGAACTCGCCGCCACCCGCCTGCTGGCGATCATCCGCGGCACCGACACCGCCGCCGCCGTCGCCACCGGCACCGCCCTGCTCGCCGAGGGCGTACGGGTGATCGAGGTGGCGCTGACCACGCCCGGCGGGTGCGACGCCATCGCGGCGATCCGGGCCGCCGCCCCGCCCGGCTCCCTGGTCGGCGCCGGTACGGTGCTCACCCCGGACGCGGTCGCCGACGTGGCCGCGGCCGGCGCCCAGTTCGTGGTCACCCCGGCCGTCGTCGACTCCATCGGCGCGGCGGCCCGCCGGGGCCTGCCGGTGGCCGCCGGGGCGCTCACCCCCACCGAGGCGTACGCCGCCGTCCGGGCCGGGGCCGCCGCGGTGAAGCTCTTCCCGGCGTCGCTGGGCGGGCCCGTGTACCTGAAGGCGCTGCGCGACCCGTTCCCGAACATCCCGTTCGTCGCCGTCGGCGGGGTGGGCCTGGCCGAGCTGCCCGGCTACCTCGCCGCCGGGGCGATCGCCGTCGGCGTCGGCGGCCCGCTGGTCGGCGACGCCGCGTCCGGCGGCGACCTGGACGCCCTGCGCGAGCGGGCCCGGGCCTACCTCGCCGCGGTCGCATGACCGGCGTCGACCTGCTCACCGTCGGCGAGGCCCTCGTCTCGCTCCGATCGGTTGGGCCGCTCGCGGCCGGCGGCCCGCTCACCCCGCACCTGGCCGGCGCGGAGTCCAACGTGGCGATCGGGGTGGCCCGGCTCGGCCACCGCGCCGCCTTCGCCGGCCGGGTCAGCGCCGACGAGCTCGGGCTGTTCCTGCTGCGGCAGTTGCGCGCCGAGGGGGTGGACGTCGAGCACGTCGTCCGCGACCCGCAGCGCCCCGCCGGGCTGATGTTCCTGGAACGGCGCACCGCCGACCTGACCCGGGTGATCTACCAGCGCGCCGGCTCGGCCGGGTCGGCACTGACCGTCGACGACCTGCGGCCCGCCCTGGCCGCCGGCACCCGGGTGCTGCACCTGACCGGGATCACCCCGGCGCTGTCCGACAGCGCCCGGACGGCCACCGCCTGGGCGGCCGAGACCGCGGCCGGGTCCGGGGCGCTGGTCTGCCTCGACGTCAACCACCGGGCGAAGCTGTGGAGCCGGGACGCGGCCCGGGCGGTGCTCACCCCGCTCGCCGGCCACGCCTCGGTCGTGGTCGCCTCCCACGACGAGCTGGACCTGGTCGGCGACCCGGGCGCGGACGAGCCGACCGCGGTGGCCGGCCTGCTGGACCGGGGCGTGTCGACCGTGCTGGTGAAGCTCGGCGGCGACGGCGCCCGCGCGTACACCCGCGATGGCCGCCATGAGGCGGCGGCGCTGCCCGTGACGGCGGTCGACACCGTCGGAGCGGGGGACGCGTTCACCGCCGGGTACCTCTCCGGCCACCTGGACGGCCTCGACCTGGCCGGGCGGCTGCGCCGCGCGGTCACCCTCGGCGCCTTCGCCGTCGCCGGCCACGGCGACTGGGAGGCCCTGCCGCGCCGCGACGAGCTGTCCCTCCTGGACGGGCGGCAACCCGGCAGCACCCTCCGCTGATCCCACCCCGAGAAAGGCAATCGCGTGAAGATCGTCGCAGCGGACGTCATCGTCTCCAGCCCCGACCGCAACTTCGTCACCCTCAAGATCACTACCGACGAGGGGATCACCGGGCTTGGCGACGGCACCCTCAACGGGCGGGAACTGAGCGTCGCGTCCTACCTGGCCGACCACGTCGTCCCCCTGCTGATCGGCCGGGACCCGCACCGCATCGAGGACACCTGGCAGTTCCTCTACCGGTCGGCGTACTGGCGGCGCGGGCCGGTCACCATGGCCGCGATCGCGGCCGTCGACGTCGCGCTCTGGGACATCAAGGCCAAGGCCGCCGGGATGCCGCTCTACCAGCTCCTCGGCGGTGCCTCCCGGACCGGGATCATGGCGTACGGGCACGCCTCCGGGCGGGACCTGCCGGAGCTGTTCGACTCCATCCGCCGCCACCTCGAGCTGGGCTTCCGCTCGATCCGGGTGCAGACCTCGGTGCCCGGCATCAACGCCGTCTACGGCGTCGCCGCCCAGCCCAGCGTCGACGGCAAGCGCTACGACTACGAGCCGGCCCAGCGCACCCCGCTGCCCGCCGAGGAGGACTGGGACACCCGCGCCTACCTGCGCCATCTGCCCGGCGTCTTCGAGGCGGTCCGCAACGAGTTCGGCCCCGAGCTGCCGCTGTTGCACGACGGCCACCACCGGATGACCCCCATCCAGGCCGCCAAGCTCGGCAAGGCGCTCGAACCGTACGACCTGTTCTGGCTGGAGGACTGCACCCCGGCGGAGAACCAGGACGCGCTGCGGCTGGTCCGCCAGCACACCACCACCCCGCTGGCCATCGGCGAGGTCTTCAACACCGTCTGGGACTACCAGACGCTGATCCGCGAACAGCTCATCGACTACGTGCGCTCCGCCGTCACCCACACCGGCGGCATCACCGCCATGCGGAAGCTGCTCGACTTCGCCGCCCAGTACCAGATCAAGTCCGGCATCCACGGGCCGACCGACATCTCGCCGGTCGGCATGGCCGCCGCGCTGCACTTGGACCTGGCCATCCACAACTTCGGCATCCAGGAGTACATGCAGCACGGCCCGCTGACCAACGAGGTGTTCCGGCAGTCGTTCAGATTCACCGACGGGTACCTGCACCCGGGCGAGCAGCCGGGCCTCGGCGTGGAACTCGACGAGGGGGCCGCCGCGCGGTTCCCGTACCAGCCGGCGTACCTGCCGTTCAACCGGCTCAACGACGGCACCGTCCATGACTGGTGAGCGGCCGCCCACCCGGCACGTCGTGGTGATGGGCGTGTCCGGGGCGGGCAAGACGACGGTGGCCCGGGGGATCGCCGAGTTGACCGGCCTGCGGTTCGCCGAGGCGGACGAGTTCCACTCGGCGGCCAACGTGGCGCAGATGCGCGCCGGCATCCCGCTGGACGACGGGCAACGCTGGCCGTGGCTGCGCGCCCTGGCCGGGTGGATGGCCGACCGGCACGCCGAGGGGGTCTCCACGATCCTCACCTGCTCGGCCCTGAAGCGTTCCTACCGCGACGTGCTGCGGCAGGGGCCGCCGGAGGTGGAGTTCGTCCACCTGGACGGGGCGGCGGAGCTGATCCGGGACCGGCTGGGCCGGCGGGTCGGGCACTACATGCCGGCCAGCCTGCTCGACTCGCAGCGGGCCATCCTGGAACACCTGGAACCGGACGAGTCCGGGATCGTGCTGGAGGTGGCGGCGTCGCCGGACGACCTCGTCGTGGCGGCGGTCGACGGGCTGGGCCTGGCCCGGCAGGCGCCGGTCGGCGGCCGCTGACCGGCGCCTGCCGTTCAGTCGGGCAGGGCGTCCAGGTAGACCCAGCTGCCGTCCTCCCGGACGAAGCGGCTGCGCTCGTCGATGGAGCCGGGCCGGCCGGCCTCCCGGTAGTGGGCGCGGAAGGCGACCGTACCGGTGCTGTCGAAGAGGCCACCCCGGTCGGCGCCGACCACCTCCAGCCGGGTCCACCGGGTGCCGGGGTCCAGCCGCAGCCGGGCCGGCCGGGTCGAGGAGTGCCAGCTGCGCAGCAGGTAGTCGGCGTCGCCCACGGCGAACGCGCTGTACCGGGAGCGCATCAGCGCCTCCGCGGTCGCCGCGGTGGACGCGCCCCGGTGGACCGGCCCGCAGCAGTCCGCGTACGGCCGGCCGCCGCCGCACGGGCAGGGCTGGGTCTCCTCGGCCGCGCTCCGGCGGGCACCGCGTTTCGCCACGACCGCCATCCTGCCGCAGCCCGGTCGCGTCGGGCCGGCGGCCCCGGCCTTGCACGGCCGCGCTCCAATGACGGGATGGACGGGGAGATGATCCGGCGGCTCGCCGAGGCGGCCGAGCGCGTGCGGGAGTACGGGACGGTGGCCGGGCAGGTCGAGCTGCTGCGCCGGCGCGTGGACGAGGCGGAGCGCCGGCTCGCCGGGCTGCGCCGCGCGCACGAGCGGGAGCAGGCGGACGTCGCGCGGCTGGAGGGCCGGTCGGCCAGCCGGCTCCTCGCGTCCCTGCGCGGCAGCCGGGAGGACGACCTGCGCCGGGAGCGGGCCGAGGCCGAGCTGGCCGCCCGACGCGAGGTCGATGCCGAGGTGCACCTCGCTGGGCTGCGCCGCGACCACCGGGCCGCCCAGGTACGGCGCGCCGAGCTGGCCGGCGCGCCGGCGGCGTACGCGGGCCTGCTCGACGAGCGGGAACGCCGCCTCCTCGCCGGCGCGGACCCGCGCGCCGCCCGCCTCGCCGCGCTCGCCGCGGAACGGGGCCGGCTCACCGCGCGGGCCCGGCACGTCGAGGAGGCGACCTGGGCCGCGGCGGCCGCCCGCGACGCCCTCGCCGCGGTCCGCGATCACCTGGCCAGGGCCGACAACTGGTCCACCTACGACACCTTCCTCGGCGGCGGGATGATCGGCAGCATGATGAAGCACGGCCGGATGGACGACGCGGCGGCGGCGGCCCGGGTCGCCGACCGGCGGCTCGCGGCGCTGCGGGCCGAGCTGGCCGACCTGCCCGGGCAGTGGCTGGCGCCGGAGCTGGCGGTGGGCGACCTGACCCGCTTCACCGACATCTTCCTCGACAACATCTTCACCGACCTCGCCGTGCGCGGCCGGATCCGGCGGGCCCGGGAGTCGGTCGACCGGGCCGGCACGGCGGTCGCCCGGCTGCGGGACCGGCTGGCCGGCGAGGCGCAGGAGATCGGCCAGCGGCTCGCCGCGCTCGCCACCGAGCGGGTCGGCCTGCTCACCACGCCCTGACCGGTGAGCCCCCCGGCCGGCTCAGCGGGCGCTCGTGCGGGCCGTACGCCGGCTGCCGAACGACTCCATGGTCGTCGCCTTCTTCGCCGGCCGCCGGGTCGCGGCGATGGTACGGGCCCGGGTGGTCGCGGCGGCCTGCTTCGTCGTGGTCTTGCGGGCCGTGCCCTTCTTCGTCGGCGCCTTCTTCGCGGGCGCCTTCTTCGCGGTGGCCCGGGTGGCGGGCGCCTTCTTCGCCGCCGCCTTGGTGGCCGGGGCCTTCTTCGCGGCGGTGGCCTTCTTCGCGGCGACCGCCTTGCTGGTCGGCCGCCGGGTGGGCGTGGCGGTGGTCGCCGCGGTCGTCTTCTTCCGCGCCGCCCGGGCGGTCGTCGGTGTGGGCTTCCCGCCCGGGGTCTTGGCCGCCATCGCCCCGGTCGCCCGCTTGGTGGCGGTCGCGACCTTCTTCGCCGCGGCCTTTGCCGGCTGCGAAGCCTTGCGCGCCCCGGTGGCCTTCCGGGCGCTCCTCGGTGTGGTGGCCGCCTGGGCCATCGCTCCTCCTCGCGTCCGCCGCGGCCGGAGCGGTGGTGGGCGTCGTCCGGCGACCTCGGGCCGATCGGCCCGCGCGGCGCGCGTGTCTTCCCGCCGCACCGGTGCTCAAACACGTCGGGCGGCCGGTGTCGCCGCCCGTTCGGGCGATGACGGCACGGGGCATCGCGGCCAGCGCCGACTACGTGGCCGGACAGCTGGAGGAGGCCGGCTACCTGGTCACTCGGCAGCCTTTCCAGTTCCCGTTCTACGAGGAGTTCTCCTCCTCGTTCGCGCAGGTCGCGCCGAATCCCACCAGCTACGCCGACGGGGTCGACTACGACCTGATGACGTTCTCCGGAGCGGGCGACGTCACGGGTGCGGTCGTCCCGGTCGACCTCGCGCTGGCGAATCCGGCCGCCTCCACCTCCGGCTGTGAGGCCGCCGACTTCACCGGTCTGAACCTGAGCGGCAAGGTCGCGCTCATGCAGCGCGGCGACTGCGGCTTCGGGGTCAAGGCGACCAACGCGGCGGCCGCCGGTGCGGCCGGGGCGATCATCATGAACCAGGGCAACGGCACTCCGGCCACCAACCCCGACCGGTTCTCCCTGTTCTCCGGCACGCTCAGCGCGCCGGTCGCCATCCCGGCGGTTTCCGTCTCGTACCAGCGGGGCGTGGAGTTCGCCTCGACGGCCGGCCTGACCGTCCGGATCAAGGCGGACACCGTCTCGCAGATGCGGGACACGGAGAATGTCATCGCGCAGACCCGCGACGGCCGTACCGACAACGTGGTGATGGCCGGGGCGCACCTGGACTCGGTCCCGGACGGGCCGGGGTTCAACGACAACGGCACCGGTAGCGCGGCGATCCTCGAGGTCGCGCTCCAGATCGCGAAGGTGAAGCCGAACAACGCGGTGCGATTCGCCTGGTGGGGCGCGGAGGAGGGCGGTCTGCTCGGCTCCAACCACTACGTCGCCGCGCTGTCGCCGGCCCAGCGGGCCGACATCGCGCTGTACCTGAACTTCGACATGGTCGGCTCGCCGAACTACGTCTTCGGCGTCTACGACGGTGACGACTCGGCGGCCTCCGGCGCCGGCCCCGGCCCGGCCGGTTCCGCGCAGATCGAGAAGGTCTTTGAGTCCTTCTTCGCCGCCCGGGGCCTGCCCACCGTGCCGGCCGACTTCACCGGGCGCTCCGACTACGGCCCGTTCATCGCCCGTGGCGTCGACATCCCGGCCGGCGGGCTCTTCACCGGCGCTGAGGGCCTGAAGACGGCCGCGGAGGCGGCGCTCTTCGGCGGTGTGGCCGGTGCCGCCTACGACTCCTGCTACCACCGGTCCTGCGACAGCGGTACGCCGGTGGCCGACGGGGCCAACGGCGCCCTCTACGGGCAGCTCAACGCCGACAACGGCCTGTACGGCAATGTCAGCGTCAGGGCCCTCGACGTGAACAGCGACGCGATCGCGACCGCGGTCGTCACGTTCGCCTACGACGCCTCGGCGGTCAACGGTGTGCCGCGTGCCCCGGGCAAGTCGCACGACGCGGGCAACAGCGCCGACGCGCACGGGGCGCAAGCCATGTGACCCGACGCGCCGCCGACGGGCCGGACTCCTCCTCGGAGTCCGGCCCGTCGTCGTATGGCGGGCCTTGATGGTGGGTTGGCCCATTGGATTCGGTCCGGATCGGCCCTCGGAATGGTCCGATCCTGCCGCATACGGTGCTGGCGCAACGGTTTGTGGAAGGGGACGAGATGACGATGACCACCGCCGACATGTGGTTCGACCCGCGCTGCCCGTGGGCCTGGAACGCCTCCCGCTGGCTGCTCGAGGTGGAGCGGGTCCGCGATGTCGAGGTCCGCTTCCACGTGATGAGCCTGGCCGTGCTCAACGACGGCCGGGAGGGGCTGGAGGAGTGGTACCGGGAGTGGCTGAAGCCGGGGATGGGACCGGTCCGGGTCTGCGTGGCGGCGGCGCAGAAGTACGGCGAGGGGATGCTGCGCGACCTGTACACCGCGCTGGGTAACCGGATCCACCACGAGCGTGCCTCGATCGGGCGGGAGCTGTACGTCGCCGCGTTGGCCGAGGTGGGCCTCCCGGCGGAGCTGGCCGACGCGGCCGACACCACCGACCACGACGAGGCCCTGCTGGCCAGCCACCACGCCGGCCTGGACCCGGTCGGCGAGGATCTCGGCACGCCGACCATCCACGTCACCGAGGCCGGCGGGCCGGTGAACGCGTTCTTCGGGCCGGTGGTGGCGCCGTACCCGCGCGGCGAGGCCGCCGGCCGGCTCTGGGACGGGGTGCTGCTGGTGTCCGGCACCGACGGCTTCTTCGAGCTGAAGCGGGCCCGTACCCGCCGACCGATCGAGCACTGAGCCGTGCCCGCCCGCCTGCTGCCCGTCGCGGGACCGGCGCGTACCCTCGCGCTGGCCCAGCTGGCCAACTCGATCGGGGACGGCGCGTTCCTGGTCACCTCCGCGCTCTACTTCACCCAGGTGGTCGGCCTGTCGCCCGGCCAGGTCGGGCTCGGGCTCTCCCTCGCCTGGGCGGCCGGGCTGCTGGCCGGCGTACCGGCCGGGCACGCGGCGGACCGCCGGGACGCCCGTACGGTGGTGAACACCGCGGCGGTGATGCTGGCCCAGGTGCGGATGGCCCGGCGGGTGGTGGACCCGCCCGCGGCGGTGCGGTCGCTGCGCCGTGCCGGTGCCGCCATGGTCGTCGCGTGCGGGCTCTTCGCGCTGTCGGCCGCCGCGTCCGCGCCGTGGGCGGCCGCGGCGATCCTGCTGCTCGGCGCCGGGGCCCAGGTGTACGCCGAGATGGCGCACGGCGCCGGGGCGTGGCAGCTCAGCTTCGACCTGGCCCCGGCCGGCCGGCACGGGCTGTACCAGGGCTTCTTCGGCAGCGGGGTGCCGGTGGCCCGGATGCTCGGCCCGGTGCTGCTGACCTGGCTGATCGTCGACGGGGGCGCGGTGGGCTGGCTGGCCTTCGCGGCGCTCTACGCGACGGCGGCGGCCGGTACGGGGCTGGTGGTGCGGGGGAGCGCGCCGCTGCCGGCGGCTCGGCCGGCCCTGCTGGTTCCCGGCGGCCCGCCCAGCGCCACGGCTCCCAGCGGCTGGGCGCGGGACACCGTTTGACCTGTGCGGCCACTACCCTGACACGGAAGATGGACCAGAGCGCGGGGACACTCTCCGGCCGGACGGGGCGGGCCGGATGAGCCCGACCCAACGCCGCCTCGACCCGGACCAGTTGCGCCGCTACGTCGCCGCCGCCCTCGGCCCCGCACCCGGGGTCACCGGCTGCGGGCCGCTGACCGGCGGCGGTTTCGCGGCGGTCTGGTGGGTCACCCTGGACGACGGCCGAGCCGTGGTGCTCAAGGTGGGCCCGCCGCCGCGGGTGCCGCTGCTGCGCTACGAGGACGACATGATCGGCGCCGAGGCGCGCTACCTGCGGCTGCTCGCCGCCCGGGCTCCGGCCGTGCCCGTCCCGCCGCTGCTGCACCACGGCAGCGACCCGGAGCTGGGCGACTGGCTGCTCACCGGGCTGCTGCCGGGCCGCAGCATGTGGGAGCTGACCGAGGCCGGCGCCGACACCGACGAGGTCCGGGTCGAGTTCGGCGTCGCCCTGGCCGCGCTGCACGGCGTCACCGGCGACCGGTACGGCTACGACGGCGGCCGGGCCACCGGGCCCACCTGGCGGGCGGCGTACACCGCCATGCTGGACGACCTGCTCGCCGACGCGGCGGACTGGCGGGTGCCGCTCCCGGTGCCGGCCGCCCGCATCCGGGAACTGGTCGACCGGCACGCCCCCGTCCTCGACGCGGTACGCCGCCCGGCCCTGCTGCATTTCGACGGCTGGGCGGGCAACGTCCTGGCCGTCGATGGCCCGGACGGCACGCCCCGGCTCAGTGGCCTGGTCGACGGCGAGCGCCACCTGTGGGGCGACCCGCTGATGGACCTGGTCTCGCCGCTGCTGTTCCGGCGTACCGAGGACGAACCGGACGACCCACTGGTCCGGGCGTACCGGACCGTCGCGCCGTTCCCGCTGGACGACGCGGTCCGCCGCCGGTTCGGCCTGTACCGGCTGCACCTCTACCTGCTGATGACGGTGGAGATGCCCAGCCGCGGCATCACCGCCGAGTCCGACCCGTGGCGGGTGGCCCGGCTCGCCGAGCTGCTCGACCAGGAACTGTCCGACCTCGACAAACCGTGACCCGCCTACAGCCAGCCGGAGCGGCGGAACAGCCGGTGCAGGGTGAACGCGGCCGTCGCCATCAGCAGCAGCGCCCCGCCGTAGCCGTACCGCCAGCCCAGCTCCGGCATGTGGGTGAAGTTCATGCCGTAGATGCCGGCCACCGCGGTCTGCGCGGCGGCGATCGCGGCCCACGCGGCGATCTTCCGCATGTCGTTGTTCTGGTCGACGGCGAGCTGCGCCAGCCGGGACTGGAGGATCGAGTTGAGCAACTCGTCGTACGAGGCGATCCGGTCCACCGCCCGGGTGAGCCGCCCCTCCACGTCGACGAACCAGCGGTGCAACGCCGGCGGCGGGCCGTCGCCGCGCTGCTCCAGCAGCGCCCGCAGCGGCGCCTGCAACGGCAGCACCGCCCGCTTGAACTCCACCACCTCCCGTTTGAGCTGGTAGATGTGTTGGATGTCGGCGCTCCGGTCGCGGGCGAAGACACTCTCCTCGACCCGTTCCAGATCCCGCTCCAGGTGCCCGGCGACCTCCTGATAGAGGTCGACCATCCGGGCGCAGACCGCGTACCCGACCGCCCACGGTCCCTCGGCCAGCACCCCCGGGCGGTCCTGCAGGTCCGCCCGGACCGGGGCGAGCGCGCCCGCCGTGCCGTGCCGCACGGTGATCACGAACCGGTCGCCGAGGAAGACCATCACGTCGCCGGTGTCGATCACCTCGGAGGTGTCGGTCAGTTCGGCGTGCTCGACGTAGCTCGCCGTGCGCAGCACGAGCAGCGTCACCGCCGCGTGCCGCTGCACCGTCGGGCGGTGCCCGTCGGCGAGGGCCTGCGCGACGCTCAGCTCGTCGAGCCCGAAGGCGCGCCCGACCGCCGCCATCACCGCCGCGCCCGGCTCGTGCAGCCCCAGCCAGACGAACGACCGCCGGTGCCGCCGGGCCCGCGCGTAGGCGTCGGCGTAGTGCGGCCGGCCCGGGTCCCGCCGGCCCGCCACGTAGACCGCGCAGTCGACCACCGCGTCCGGGTTGGCCTGCCGGGGCCTGGGTATCGCCGTGCCGTCGCCGGGGCGCCGGAGCAGGCGCGTGAGGAGGGTGGGCAGCAGGCGTCGACTTCCGGGGCCGCGTACCGCCGGCCGGTCCATCGTGCACCTCCTTGCGGCAACTCCAGCCGGACACTGACGGCCTACCGTACGGGGTGCGGGCCAGCCGGTGGTGTCGGGCCGGCGTCAGCGGGTCGCGGTGGCGAACACCACGATGTTGTCCGGGTAGTTGCCGGTGCGCGGGTTGAACCGGCCGCCGCAGGTGATCAGGCGGAGCCGGGCGTCGGCGCCGCCGCCGTACACCCGCTCGGTGGGGAAGCGCTCCTTCGGGTACGCCCCGACACCGTCCACGGTGAACCGGGCGACCCGGCCATCGGCCCGGGTGACCTGCACGCCATCACCGGGGCGGAGCCGACCCAGCTCGAAGAAGACCGCGGGTCCGTTCTGCGAGTCGACGTGGCCCACCATGACCGCGTTGCCGGCCTCCCCGGGGGCGGCGCCGGGCCGGTACCAGCCGGCGACCTCCGGGTGGTCCAGCGGCGGGACCTCGAGGGCGCCGTTGCTGTCGGTGGCGACCGGAATGATGTCGGCGTCGACGCCGATGCGGGGGATGGTGATCCGGACCGGTTCGGAGCGGGGGAGCACCGGGCCGGGCGAGCCGGAGTGTTCGGCGGTCGGGGCGACCGACGCCCCCGGCTGCGGGGGTCGGGTCGAGGTGCTGCCGAGGCCGGCGGAGACCAGGCCGGCCCCGGTCGCCGCGGCGAGGATGACGGCGGCGAGGACGGCGACGGTGCGGGCCCGCGACGGGCCGCGCCCGGGGCTGTTCTGTGGCGACAGGTTCCCACCTCCGTCCGGTGTGGGCGCGGTGCCCGCGCCGGCTCAGCCGGCGCGGGCAGCCCTCCGCCAAGGGATGGTGTGGCGGTGGTTCAGGCGACGACCGTGCCGCGCCGGCGGCGGCGCACCATCACGTACGTGCCACCGGCGACCGCCGCGGCGGC
>NZ_JAPDPH010000084.1 GCF_026013475.1 Micromonospora yasonensis
GCCCGGCGACGGATCCGACCGCCGGTGACCGGGTCGCCGGAGCCGACGACGCCGGAGCGACCGATGCGCCGGCCGGCGCGGCCGCTGCCGACGCCGACCAGGCCGCCGACGATGAGCGGACGCGAGGTGCGGTGGTCCGGTCGGAGTCGGCGTGACCGGGTCGGAGGGCGCCGACGAATTCGCCGAGGCGGCCCAGCCCGGTGCCGGCGAGGTCACCGCGGCGGTGGTGGTCAACGCCCCCGCCGAGCGGGTCTTCGCGGCGCTCACCGCCTGGGAGCGGCAGTCCGACTGGATCCCGCTCACCACCGTCCGGGTGGTCGAGGGGGACGGCGGCGAGGGGAGCCTGGTCGAGGCGGTCACCGCGCTCGGCCCGGCCGCGCTCCGGGACGAGATGCGGGTGGTCCGGGTGGACGCCCCGTACGAGGTCGGCGTGGTGCACTGCGGCAAGCTGCTGCGCGGCCCGGGCGTGCTGCGCTGCACCCCGATGGACCGGGACCGGACCCAGGTGGTCTGGCACGAGTGGTTCCACCTGCCGGGCGGGACCGCCGGCCGGGTGGCCTGGCCGGTGCTCTGGCCCGGCTCCAAGCTCAGCCTCACGCAGGCGCTGAAGAAGTTCGCCCGGCTGGTGGAGCAGGGCCGGCTGCCCTGAGCCCGGCCGTGGCCGGTTGTCGGTGGGCTGGCCTACCGTGTACGCCGTGACTGACCTGGTGACCGGCGCCGACGGGCTGCCCCGCTGCGCCTGGGGGGCGAGCACCCCGGACTACGCCGTCTACCACGACGAGGAGTGGGGCCGGCCGCTGCGCGGCGACGACGCGCTCTACGAACGGCTGACCCTGGAGGCGTTCCAGTCCGGGTTGTCCTGGTTGACCATCCTGCGCAAGCGGCCCGCGTTCCGGCTCGCCTTCGACGAGTTCCGGATCGAGAAGGTCGCCGGCTACGGCGAGGCCGACGTCACCCGGCTGCTGGCCGACCCCGGCATCGTGCGCAACCGGGCCAAGGTCGAGGCGGCCATCGCCAACGCCCGGGCGGCCCTGGAACTGCCCGACGGCCTCTCCGCGCTGCTCTGGTCGTACGCGCCGCCGGCCCGGGTGGCCCGACCCCGGTCGTTCGCGGAGGTGCCGGCGGTCACCCCCGAGTCCACCGCGATGGCCAAGGCGCTCAAGAAGCAGGGCTTCCGGTTCGTCGGCCCGACCACCGCGTACGCGCTGATGCAGGCCACCGGCATGGTGGACGACCACCTCACCGGCTGCCACGTGACCGGGGCGTGACCCGTGCGGCGCCCGGCGGACGCGGCGGCACCGGCACCGCCCCGGCGTGATGGGATGGCCCCATGACCGACACCGAGCCGCGTACGAGCGGGACGACCGAGGGCGGCATCGTGGCCGGCGCCTGGGCGGTGCTGCTGCCCGCCGAGCGGTACGAGGCCGAGCGGCTGGTCCACCACGACACCCTGGAGCTGACCGGGCTGGACGGCACCGCCCGGCCCCGGCCCGGTGACCCGGTCGCGGTGCTGGTCGACGAACCGCTCCGACTGGTGGGCCTCGGTCGGGTGGCCCTCGCCACCGCCGAGACCCGGGAGGACCCGGACGATCCGCAGTCCGACCCGGGCCCCGGGGCACTCGTGGTGACGTACACCCGGCGGGTGCTCGACGAGCCGGTGGCGGTCGGCGGGTTGGCCCTCGACGGGTTGCTGACCGGGCTCGACCCGGCCGTCTGGCGCGAGCTGGCCGCTCGGCTCGGCCCGCCGCCCGCCCGCCGGTCCTGGCTGGTCAGCCTCGACCTGCCGATCGAGGCGGCCTCGCCGGCCGAGGCGGTCCGGCTCTTCTGGTCGTACGTGCAGGAGCTGGGCCCGCGGGAGCTGCCCGCCTTCGTCTCGCCCTCCGGCGACGAGCTGGCCATGCAGGCGTTCGTGCTCGGTGTGGAGGCCAACCAGGATCCGGAAGAGGACGACTGACTCCTCCCGCCCCGGTTAACGTGCCGGGGGAGGGTCGGTGCCGGCCGGCCGCGCGAGGGGGTCGGATGCGCTTCCAGGACAGGGTCGTGTTCATCACCGGTGGGGCGTCCGGGCTCGGTGCGGCGGCGGCCCGGCGGTTCGCCGCCGAGGGTGCCAAGGTGGTGGTCGCCGACATCAACGCCGAGGGTGCGCAGCAGGTGGCCGGCGGCCTGCCCGACGGGTACGCGGTGACCGTGGACACCGGCGAGGCGACCTCGGTCGACCAGGCCTTCGCCGACGCCCTGCAGCGGTACGGCCGGATCGACGTCATCTTCAACAACGCGGGCATCGACGGCCGGCAGCAGCCGCTGCACGAGATGGACGTGGAGAACTGGGAGAAGGTCCGCCGGATCAACGGGGACGGGGTCTTCTACGTGCTCCGGTTCGGCATCCGGGCGCTGCTGCTGGGCGGCGGGGGCGCGGTGGTCAACACCTCGTCGACCACCGCGCTGGCCGCCCAGGAGAACATCTCTCCGTACACCTTCACCAAGGCCGGGATCGTCGGCCTGACCCGGTCGGCGGCGATCGAGTACGCGGCCCGCGGCATCCGGGTCAACGCGGTGGCCCCGACCGTGGTGATGACCCCGTTGGTGGAGCACTTCATCGACAGCGCGCCGGACCCGGCGCAGATGCGCCGGCAGATGGAGTCGTTCAACCCGAAGCCCGGCATCCCCACCCCGGACGACGTGGCCGGCGTGGTGCTCTTCCTCGCCTCCGACGACGCCGCCTGGATCACCGGCCACACCATCCCCGTCGACGGCGGCTACGTCGCCCGATGAACGGATCTTGGAGGGGGCCGTGCGTCAGCGGCCCTCGAAGACGGGCTTCTGCTTGTTGACGAAGGCCAGCGTGGCGGCCTTGTGGTCGGCGGTGGCCCCGCAGATCGACTGGGCCTGGGCCTCGGCGGCCAGGGCGTCGGCCAGGGTCCCGGCGTCGGCGATGGAGAGCTGCCGCTTGATCGCCCCGTACGCGACGGTCGGGCCGGCGGCGAGCCGGGCGGCCAACTCCTGCGCGGCCGGCAGCACCTGCTCGTCGTCGTCCACCAGCCTGGTCAGCAGGCCCAGCCGGTACGCCTCCTCGGCGCCCACCGGTTCGGCGAGCATCAGCAGCTCGACGGTCTTGGCGTGGCCGACCAGCCGGGGCAGCGTCCAGGAGGCGCCGGTGTCGGCGGCGAGCCCGACCCCGGCGAAGGCCATCAGGAACTTCGTCTTCGGCCCGCCGATCCGGAAGTCGGCGAGGAAGGCCAGCGAGGCACCCGCCCCGGCGGCCATGCCCCGGACCGCGGCGACCACCGGCTTGGGCAGGTTGGCCAGCCGGGCGGCGATCGGGTTGTAGTGGGCCCGGACGGTCCCCAGCGGGTCGGCGTTCGACTCGAGGGTCTGCACGTGCTCCCGCAGGTCCTGCCCGGCGCTGAACGAGCCGCCGGCCCCGGTCAGCACGACCGCCCGGCAGGACCGGTCGGTCTCCAACTCGGCCAGGGTGTCCCGGAGCGCCTCCTTGAGCGGCACGTCGAGCGAGTTCATCGCCGTCGGGCGGTTCAGCGTCAGGGTGACGACGGCGTCGGTGCGGTCGACGAGCAGCGGCTCGGTCACGTTTCTAACGACCCTTCTGTCGAGCAAGGCGGTTGCTGGCGTCGAGGCACTGCTCGACGTACCGGTCGGCGGCCGGCCGGAGCCGGGCCGCGTGCCGGTCGAAGAAACTGGCCGCGCTGGCGCCCGGCCAACGCTCGGGGAGCAGCGCCGGGGGCAGCTGCGGGTCCCGGAAGAGGAAGGTACGCCACGCGTGCACCAGCCGGAACCGGGCCGCGTACGCCTCCTCGTCGCTGCTGCGGACGGTGACGCCGGACAGCAGCGGCTTCTGCTCGGTGACGAACCGCTCGTACGCCCGGCCGATCTCGGCCAGGTCCCAGGCGCGGCGGACCACGGCCATCGCGCCGGGTGTCCCGGCGGCGTGCGCGGCGGTGAACCGCTCGTAGCGCACGCCCGCCTCGGCGAGCAGCACGTCCACGTCCTCGCCCGGGCGGGTCGCCACCCAGGTGCAGTCGTCGAGCGTGCCGTAGCCGAGGTAGGTCAGGTTGGCAGCGAGCCGCTGCCGGTCCCGGCGGGCGGCCGGGGCGTCCAGCACCAGCAGATCGAACCGGCCGTCCCAGCTGTGTCGGCCGGTCCGGTAGATCCGGGCGGCCGCCTCGTCCAGTCGGCGGCCCGCCTTCGGTGTGATCGAATATCCGGGTCCGGACACCAGCCGGAGGGGTTCGAGCCAGCCCTGGCGGACCATCCGGGAGACCGCGGTGCGTACCGCCGGAGGGGCGATCCCGAGCGGTGCCAACAGCTTGACCAGGGCGGCGACCGGTGCGCGTCCACCCCTCGCGCGGAGGTGGTCGCCGTACAGGTCGAAGAGCGCCGACCGTGCCTGCATGACCGCACATTGTGACAGGCCTACCCAAGATAAGCTAGGTGCTGTTACATCAATGCTGCTTCGGTTTGGGTCCGGCGGTGTTCATCAGGGAAAATCGTTGGTGGAGGCCCCCGTGGTGGTTGCGGGTGGTCATGGCGAAGTGGCTGTGGGGCAACCCACCGACCCTGGTGTAGGTCTGAGGGGAGACAACATGGCGGCGATGAAGCCGCGGACGGGCGACGGTCCGCTGGAGGTCACCAAGGAGGGCCGGGGCATCGTGATGCGGGTCCCGCTGGAGGGTGGTGGCCGGCTCGTCGTCGAGATGACTCCCGACGAGGCCACCGCGCTGGGTGACGCGCTGAAGGCGGCCGCCGGCTGATCGAGGAGCGGTCCGCGCGGCGCGTGTCGCGCGTACGGTTCGTCCTTCCCTGAGCCACCGGCCCGGCCGGTGGCTCAGGGTCTTCGTGGGCTTCGCCCGTGGCAAATTGTCCTAACTTAAACAATTTCGGAGGTGCGGTCCAGCGTGCTGGCCATCCGTCTGGTGAGCGGGCCCGAGCGGCTCGACACCCTCGTCCTGCCTGTTCGCCGCGAAGGGTCGGACACGCCGGCCATGCTGGTCCCCACCGCCTCGCCGCCCGCCGACGAGGTCCGGGCCGAGGCCACCGCGCTGATCCCCGCCGCCCGGCTCACCGGGGAGGCGGGCGAGGCGCGGGAGCACCTGCGTCCCGGCGGCACCCCGGCGCGACTGGTGCTGCTCGGCGTCGGCACCGGCGACGAGCAGGACTGGCGGGCGGCGGGGGCGGCGCTCGCCCGGGCCGCCCGCGATGAGACGCACGTCACGGTGGCGCTGCCGGTCGACGCCCCGGCGGCGCTGCGTGGCCTGGCCGAGGGGCTGCTGCTCGGGTCGTACCGGTTCCGGCTGACCGAGGCCGGCGGCGCGCCCGCGCTGGCTGAGGTGGACGTCGTGGTGGCCGATCCGGACGCGCTCGCCCACACTCTGGACGCGGCGCGGACTACCGCGGCGATGACCGGGCTGGCCCGCGACCTCACCAACACCCCCTCCTCGGTCAAGAACCCGGCCTGGTTCGCCGCGCAGGTCGAGGCCGCGGCCGCCGGCCACCCCGACCTGCACCTGCGGGTACGCGGCCCCGAGGAGCTGGCGGCCGAGGGCTTCGGCGGCATCCTCGCGGTCGGTGGCGGCTCGGCCAGCGGTCCCCGCCTGGTCGAGCTGGACTGGCGGCCGGCGGACGCGCGTACCCACGTGGTGCTGGTCGGCAAGGGGATCACCTTCGACACCGGTGGCATCTCGATCAAACCGGTGCCGGCGATGAAGCTGATGCGCAAGGACATGGCCGGCGCGGCCGCGGTCACCGCCGCCTGCCTGGGCGCCGCCGCGCTGCGGCTGCCGGTGCGGGTCACCACGCTCGCGCCGCTCGCCGAGAACATGGTCAGCGGCTCGGCCTTCCGCCCCGGCGACATCATCCGCCACTACGGCGGGCTCACCAGCGAGACCACCAACTCCGACGCCGAGGGGCGGCTGGTGCTCGCCGACGCCCTGGCGTACGCCGCGCGTGAGCTCAAGCCCGACCTGCTGGTCGACCTGGCCACCCTGACCGGCGCGAACGCCGTGGCGCTGGGCAAGCGGCACGGCGCCCTCTACAGCGCGAACGACCAGCTCGCCGCCGACCTGCTCGGGGCGATCGAGGGGGCCGGCGAGCGGGCCTGGCGGATGCCGCTCGCCGCCGACTACGTCGAGTACCTCGGCAGCGACATCGCCGACCTGCACAGCTCCCCGGACCGGGGTGCCGGCTCGGTGGTGGCCGCGCTGTTCCTCCACGAGTTCACCGGCGAGCTGCGGGACCGCTGGGTGCACGTGGACATGTCCGCCCCCTCGTGGTCGGAGGACGTCCACGCGGAGCTGACCAAGGGCGCCACCGGCTGGGGCGTACGCGGGCTGCTGCGCTGGCTGACGACGCTGGGCTGACGGCGCGGGCGGACCCCGCCACCGGCGGTCGCAGGGGTCAGCCCTTCACGGCGGCGAGCAGGCCGTGCCCGACCGGCAGCAGCGCCGGGATCCAGTGCTCCGACTCCCGGATCGCCTTGATCGTCTCCCGGACGGTGACCGTCTCCACGTCGCGGGCGGCCGGGTCGCCGATCCGGCCGCCGGCCAGCGCGCCGTTGAGCGCGAGCACCCCGCCCGGGCGCAGCAGCCGCAGCGCGGCGTCCACGCAGGCGGTGAAGCCGGTCGACTCGGCGTCGACGAAGACCAGGTCGTAGGCGCCGTCCGCGAGCCGGGGCAGCACGTCGAGGGCCCGGCCGGTGATGATCCGGGTACGCCCCGACGGGAAACCCGCCTCCAGGAAGATCCGCCGGGCGATCCGCTGGTGCTCCACCTCCACGTCGATGGTGGTGAGCACGCCGTCGGGGCGCATGCCGCGCAGCAGCCACACGCCGCTGACCCCGGTGCCGGTGCCGATCTCCACCACCGCCCGGGCGTTGCCGGCGGCAGCGAGCAGCCGCAGCGCGGCCCCGGCCCCCGGGGTGACGGCGTCCACCCCCACCTCGCGGGCGAGGCTGCGGGCCGTCCGCAGCACGAGGTCCTCGGTGACGTACGACTCGGCGAACTGGAGCGCCGGGGCCATCGAGTTGCCGGGGTTGGCGACCGTGGCGATGGGACACCTCCGGGCGGCGGGAGTGGTGCGAGGGGTCGGTTGGCGGTATGAGCCTAGAGGCGGCCTCGGACACGCGCAGCCGCGAGTCGGCTCCTGGAGACGATCACGACGGGCAACCCCTGACTGCACCCGGGACATCCGTGCAATCCTGGACGGTGTCCCGTGTGTCACGGTCGTCCGGCTCCGCCGGTGCCCGGCACGGGACACGCGGTACGGAGTGGGAGGCACCGACGTGACCGACGGCTGGGACTGGCGCCAGCCCGGTGGAGGTCCGGCACCGGCGGGACGGCCGGCGTCCGGCGACCCGCCGCAGGGCGCCGGCGGTGGCAGCTCGCCCTGGTGGTCCGACGCGCTGGCCGATCCGTGGCGGGATCCGTACGCGCCGGCCGCGGTGGTGGTCCCGGCGGCCCCGGCCGTCGGCGTCGGCCAGCCGGAGCCGGTGGTCGACCCGGACGCCCCGCGTCGGCCGCGGCTGCGGCAGGTGGTGCTGGTCTCGCTGATCACCGCACTGCTGGCCGGCTCGCTCGGCAGCGCCCTGACCTACGCCTTCCTGCGCGGCGGAACCGAGGTCCCGGCCCTGGGCGCGCAGTCGGGCCAGGCTCCGGCGCTCGCCCAGCGCAAGCCCGAGTCGCTGGCGGGCGTCGCCGAGAAGGTCCTGCCCAGCGTGGTGACCGTCCGGGTCTACAGCCTCGGCGGCACCAGCGAGGGCTCCGGCTTCGTGGTGAGCGCCGACGGGCACATCGTCACCAACGACCACGTGGTCTCCGGCGGACCCGGCAAGGCCACGGTGATCTTCAACGACGGCAGCACGGCCCCCGGCACGGTGGTGGGGCAGGACCCGGAGTCGGACATCGCGGTGATCAAGGTGGCCCGCACCGGGCTGAAGCCGGTGGAGTTCGGCGACTCGGACGCGCTCGCGGTCGGCGACCCGGTGCTCGCCATCGGCTCGCCGCTCTCCCTGGCGAACACCGTCACCGCCGGCATCGTCAGCGCCTTGGACCGGACCATGCAGGCCGGCGAGCCGGGCGGCCCGACGCGCTACTACGCGGCGATCCAGACCGACGCGGCGGTCAACCACGGCAACTCCGGCGGCCCGCTGGTCGACGGCGGCGGGCGGGTGGTCGGGGTGAACTCGACGATCAAGTCGCTGGTCGCCGACGGGCAGGAGGCCGGCAACATCGGGCTCGCCTTCGCCATCCCGATCAACCAGGCCAAACGCGTCACCCAGGACATCATCGGCACCGGCAAGGCCCGGCGTACGGTGATCGGCGCCCAGGTGGGCAGCACCGGCGCGGCCAGCGGCACCGGCGTACGCCTCAACGCGGTGGAACCCGCCGGCCCGGCGGCCGCTGCCGGGCTCAAGGCCGGTGACGTGGTGCTGCGGCTGAACGGGCACCCGATGACCGAGCCGACCGATCTTGTCGCCCTGGTCCGCAAGTACGCACCCGGCTCAGTGGTGACGGTCGAGTACCGCCGGGGGTCGGCCCGGCAGAGCGCCTCCGTGACGCTCGCCGCAGACGCGAAGTGAGCGACCGTCACCCCCTCCCGAACCACCCCGTGACGTGCGTAGTCTGGGCCTGACACGCACGAGGAGGCCGGAGTGCTCGACAACCTGAACTGGTGGGAGATCGCGGCGCTGCTGCTTCTGGCGCTGCTGATCTTCGGCGACCGGCTGCCCGCCGTCATCAACGACGGCCTGCGGATGGTCCGCAACCTGCGCGCCATGGCCCGGAACGCCACCGGCGACCTGAGCCGGGAGTTGGGCACCGACATCCAGCTGGAGGACCTGCACCCGAAGGCGTTCATCCGGAAGCACCTCCTCAGCGAGGAGGACGAGCAGGCCATCCGGAAGCCGCTGCAGAGCATGTACGACAACATCCGCCAGGATGTCGGCGGCGTGCACGAGGACCTCAAGGAGGTCGCCAAGCAGGCCGACCTGCGGACCAACGGCGCCCGCCCGGCCACCGCCACCGGCGGCGCCCCCACCCCCGCCCCGGCCCCGCGCCCCAGCTACGACGACGCCACCTGATTCCCGCCCTTACCCGGGCGCAGCGGAGAGCGAGAAAGAGGGGCCATTCCAGGCGGAATGGTCCCTCTTTCCGGGAATCAGGGTGGATCTTCGCGCGGCGCGGGGTCAGCGGCCGGCGGGCTTGAGGCCCAGGGGCTTGCCGAGGAGGGACTCGCGGCGTACGGCGAGGCGGTCGGCGACCTGGATCAGCGCCTTGGCGGCGGGGGCGTCGGGCTGGGCCAGCACGATCGGGGTACCGGCGTCGCCGCCCTCGCGGACCTGGGTGTCCAGCGGAATCTGCCCCAGCACCGGCACCTGCGCGCCGATGGTCCGGGTCAGCGACTCGGCGACCGCCGCGCCACCGCCCGCACCGAAGACCTCCATCCGGGAGCCGTCCGGCAGCTCCAGCCAGGACATGTTCTCGATGACGCCGACCACCCGCTGGTGGGTCTGCAGGGCGATCGCGCCGGCCCGCTCGGCCACCTCGGCGGCGGCCGCCTGCGGTGTGGTGACGACCAGGATCTCCGCGTTCGGCAGCAGCTGGGCCACCGAGATGGCGATGTCGCCGGTGCCCGGGGGCAGGTCGAGCAGGAGGACGTCCAGGTCACCCCAGTAGACGTCGGCGAGGAACTGCTGCAGTGCCCGGTGCAGCATCGGGCCGCGCCAGACGACGGCCGCGTTGCCCGGGGTGAACATGCCGATCGAGATGACCTTCACGCCGTGTGACTGCGGCGGCATGATCATGTCTTCTACGCGGGTCGGGGCACCGTCCGCGCCGAGCATCCGGGGCACCGAGTGGCCGTAGATGTCCGCGTCGACCACGCCGACCGAGAGGCCGCGGGCGGCGAGCGCGGCGGCCAGGTTGACCGTGACGCTGGACTTGCCGACGCCGCCCTTGCCGCTGGCCACCGCGTATACCCGGGTGCGGGAGCCGGGCTGGGCGAACGGGATCACCGGCTCGGCGGTGCCGCCGCCGCGCAGCTTCGCCTGCAGCTCCTGGCGCTGCTCCGGGCTCATCACGCCGAACTCGATCTCGACGCCGGTCACCCCGGGCACCGCGCCCACCGCGGCGGTGATGTCGGTACGCAGCTTGTCCTTCAGCGGGCAGCCGGCCACGGTGAGCAGCAGCTCGACGCGGACGACGCCGTCCGCGCCGACCTCGGCGGACCGGACCATGCCGAGCTCGGTGATCGGCCGACGGATCTCCGGGTCGTTGACGGTGGCCAGGGCGGCCTGGATCGCGTCGGAGACGGTGCTGACGGGTGCTGACATGCCCGTAATGCTACGTCGGGGTCATCGGCGACCGCCGCTGGCGGTGGCCGGTGTGAGCGAATCGATGGCACCGACCGAGGGGTGGACGGGCCGTGCCGCGAAGTGGGACGATTCGCGGCGAACGCCGCGCGCCCGGCCCCTTGAGGCGCGCGGCGTTCAAGGCGTTCCGGCCCGGGTTCAGCCCTCGAGGCGCCCGTCGCGGGCGAAGTCGCCGTCCAGGTCGTCGCGGGGCTCGTCGAGCGGCTCGCCGCCGGTCGGCCGCCGGTCCTGCCGGTCCTGCTTGCGCTCCAGCTTCCGCCGGCGCTCCGCCGCCTCGTCCAGCTCCTCGGCCAGCCGGGCCAGCTCCGAGCGGAGGAAGTCCCGGGTGGCCACCTCGCCCATCGCGATGCGCAGCGCGGCGATCTCCCGGGCCAGGTACTCCGTGTCGGCCTTCTGCAGCGTTGCCCGCCGCCGGTCCTCGTCCAGCGCGACCCGGTCCCGGTCCGACTGCCGGTTCTGCGCGAGCAGGATCAGCGGGGCCGCGTACGACGCCTGGATGGAGAGGATCAGGGTGAGGAAGGTGAAGGTGTACGGGTCGAACCGCAGGTTCGCCGGGGCGAACGAGTTCCAGAGGAACCAGGCGGAGAGGACCAGGGTCATGTAGACGAGGAAGTTCGCCGTACCCATGCCCCGGGCGATGCCCTCGGCCACCCGGCCGAAGGTCTCCTGGTCGATCCGCGGCAGGCGCAGGCCCCGGGGCGCGCGGGGCTGGTCGAGCCGCTCGGCCCGTCGCTGGTCAGTCATCGGTGCCACCCGGGGGCTCGGCGTCGGCGCCGGCGGTGGTCGGCACCACGTCCCGGTCCCGCCAGTCGCGCGGCAGCGAGTGGTCCAGCACGTCGTCAACCGTCACCGCGCCCACGAGGCGATTGTTCCGGTCCACCACCGGCATGGCGACCAGGTCGTAGGTGGCCATCCGGCGGGTGATCTCGGGCAGCGGAGTGGTGGGGTGGAGCGGGTCGATGTCGTTGACCACCACCCCGCCGAGCAGGTCGGCCGGGGGCTCGCGGAGCAGCCGCTGGAAGTGGACCATGCCGAGGTAGCGGCCGGTCGGCGTGGTCAGCGGGGCGCGGGCCACGAAGACCTGCGCGGCCACCGCCGGGGAGAGCTGCGGCTCGCGGATCCGGGCGAGGGCCTCGGCCACGGTGGCGTCCGGCGGCAGGATGACCGGCTCGGAGGTCATCACGCTGCCGGCGGTGCCCGAGGCGTAGCGGAGCAGTTGGCGTACCGGGTTGGCCTCCTCCGGCTCCATCAGGTCGAGCAGCACGTCCTGCTCGGGCGGGGGCAGCTCGTTGAGCAGGTCGGCGGCGTCGTCCGGGTCCATCTCCTCGAGCACGTCGGCGGCGCGCTCCCGGTCCAGCGCGGCCAGGATCTCCACCTGGTCGTGCTCGGGCAGCTCGCTGAGCACGTCGGCGAGGCGCTCGTCGTCCAGCGCCGCCGCGACCTCGTTGCGGCGGGCGTCGGGCAGGTCCTGCAGCGCGTTGGCCAGATCGGCGGGGCGCATGTCCTCCAGCACGGCGAGCAGGTTGGCCGTACCCCGGGCGTCGCCGACCGCGCCGAGGCCGCGTACCCGGTCCCACTCCACCTGGTGGAGGTGGCCGCGGCGGGTGAGCCGGCTGGTCTGTTCGCGGACGGCGACCCGGGTCAGCGACCACTCGCCGCCGCGGCTGCACTCCATCGCCACGTCGACCACCGAGCCGGCCTGCCCGGTGTCCAGCTGGACCCGGCGGTCCAGCAGTTCCTGGAGCACCAGCAGCTCGTTGGGGCGCTTCTCGAACCGGCGCAGGTTGAGGGTGCCGCTGCCGAGCACGACGGCTTCCGGATCGATGGAGGTGATCCGGTTGATGGAGAGGAAGATGCGCCGGCGCATCGGCATCTCGGCGACCAGCCCCACCACCTCCGGCGGGCGCTGGGTCTGCCGCATCCGGGCAACCGCGTCCCGGATCCGGCCCACCTGGTCGCCGTTCGGGTCGAAGACGGCGACTCCGGCGAGCCGGGCGATGTAGACCCGGTTCGGCGTGCTCACGGGCACCAGCCTAAGGGCCTAGTGTTTATCAACATGTCGACCTTGGCCTACGAGATCGTGGACGTCTTCACCGATCGCCCCTTCGCCGGCAACCCGCTGGCCGTGGTGTTCGGCGCCGAAGGGCTGGCCACCGAGCAGATGCAGGCGCTCGCGCTCGAGTTCAACCTGTCCGAGACGGTGTTCGTGCTGCCGCCGACCCAGGTCGGCGCGACGTACCGGGCGCGGATCTTCACCCCGGCGGCGGAGCTGCCGTTCGCCGGGCATCCCAGCGTGGGCGCCGCGGTGACGGCCGGCCGGCGCGGGCTGTTCGAGGTGGGCCCGGTCACCCAGGAGTGCGGTGCCGGGGTGCTGCCGATCGAGGTCACCGCCACCGGCGCCACCCTCACCGGGGGTACCCCGACCCTCGGCCCCGAACTGGACCCGGAGCCGCTGCTGGAGATGGTCGGCCTCACCGCCGCGGATCACGCTGGCCCGGCGCCCCGGGTCGCCGGCTGCGGCCTGGAGTTCCCCTACCTCCCGGTACGTCCGGACGCGGTGGCCCGCGCCAGGATGAACCCGTCGGCGGCCGAGCGGTACGGCGTGGAGCACGTCAGTGTCTTCTCCTGGGACGCCGCCACGCAAACCGCGCACGCCCGGGTCTTCGTGCCGGGCCTCGGTGTGCCGGAGGACCCGGCGACCGGCTCGGCCGCCCTCGGCCTCGGGGTGTGGCTGGTGGCCAGCGGGCTGCTGCCCGGCGAGGGCCACTCGGCGTACGCGATCCGCCAGGGCGTCGAGATCCACCGGCCCTCGTCGCTGGCCTGCACGGTCACCGCCGCCGGTGGGGTGGCCGTCGGCGCGACGGTCACCGGTCAGGTGGTCCCGGTGGCCCGCGGCGAGATCACCGTCCCGCCCTTCGTGGGCTGACCCCGCGGCGCCGTTCGGCCCTCGGGCGTGCCCGGGCGGTAGCGTGCGGCTGAGGACGCGTGCCAACCCGGCCGGGCCGGGATGCGGGAGGATGCCGGAGTGAGCGACGAGGTGGACGAGCGGATCACCACGCCTCTGGTCGACGAGGCGGTGAAGAAAGCGGCCGTCTGCTGGGTGAGCGTCGGCGGCGGGCCCGCGTACGCGCTGTGGTGCCTGCCGCTCGACGGCGCGCTCCTGGTGGTCTCCGGCCCCGGTGAGCAGTCCGCGCCCGGTCTGGCCGACGCGGCCACGGCCGAGGTGACCCTGCGCGGCGACCACGGTGGCCGGATCGTCACCTGGCCGGCCCGGGTGAGCCGGCTGCGACCGGGCACCGAGGAGTGGGACACCGCCGCTCCGCTGGTCGCCACGAAGCGGCTGAACGCCCCCGGAACCGCCGCCGACCTGGTGGGCCGGTGGGCCGCCGAGGGCTGCGCGGTCAACCGCCTGGCCCTGGGTGGCACCCCCGTCGCGGGCACCGACCTGCCGGCGGAGTCGCTGGCCGAGCCGCCCCGGGCGGCCCCGGTCGTGCGGGCCACCCGCAAACCCTTCCGGCTGCACAAGGTCCGCCGGCGCTGACCCGGACCGGGCCGCACCGGCGGCGAGCCCCGGGCGGTCAGCCGACCGGTGCGGCGACCAGGTCGAGCACCGCGGCCAGCGAGGCCAGCAGCGGGCCGTCCCAGGACCGGTCCGCGTTGAAGACCATGTGGTCGGCCAGGTCCGGCGCGGTCAGCCGGACCGCCGTCATGCCGGCCCGTTCCGCTCCGGTCAGCTCCTGGCTGCCGCCGTCGCCGACGTAGAGGCAGTCGGCCGGGACGAGGCCGAGCCGACGGCAGGCGGCCAGGTAGAGCGCCCGGTCCGGCTTGCACCGCCCCACCTGCACCGAGAAGACGCGTACGTCGAGCAGCGGCGCGATCGCGAGCTGCGGCAGGAACGCCGGCAGTTCGTGCGTGCAGTCGCTGATCAGTCCGGTGCGGACGCCCCGCTGGCGCAGCGCGGCCAACACCGGCACCGCCTCGTCGCGCAGCCGGGTGTCGGCGCGTACGGCGCGGTGGCGGGAGTGGACGGCGGCCCGTATCGCCCGGTCGGAGGGATGCACGCCGGCCCGGTCGCAGACCCAGCGCATGGTCGCCTCGGCGTTGCCCAGCCGGCCGCTGGCGCGCTGGTAGTAGGTGCGGTCGAGCACTTCGGTCAGGGTTTCCGGCGGGCAGCCGAGCAAATCGGCCGTGGCCCGGTGGGCGGAGCCGCGCCGGACGCAGCGGGTCAGGGTGCCGAAGAAGTCGAACAGCACCGCCTGGTACCTGGGCATGGGGGAGAGCTCCGGACGTCGAGGGGGATCGCCGGGACGAGCATGATCGTAACGGGGCGCTGACGTTCCGTGCTGTCCCCTGGTCGTGTGAGGATTGCTCTCCGTGCGCACCGCTCCGTACCGTCCGTCCGTCGACGCGCTGACCGTCGGCGCGCTGACGCTGGCGGTCGCGGCCGTCTCGTCGTCGGCCCCGCTGGTCGCCTTCGCCGCCGCGCCGGCCCTCGCCATCGCCTGCTGGCGCAACGTGCTCTCGGTCGCCGTGCTCGGCCCGTTCTCGCTGGCCCGCCGGCGGGCGGAGTTCCGCGCGCTGACCGTGGGCGCGGGCCGGCGGGAGGGGCTGTACTGCGTGCTGTCCGGGCTGGCGCTGGCCGCGCACTTCGCCACCTGGATGCCGAGCGTGCGGCTCACCACGGTCGCCGCGGCCACCGCGCTGGTCGCCACCCAGCCGGTCTGGCAGGGGCTGATCGCCCGCTGGCAGGGGCGGCGGCTTCCGCCGGCGGTGTGGGCCGGCATCGCGCTCGCCGTGGTCGGCGCGGCGCTGGCCACCGGCGCCGACTTCACCGTCTCCGGCCGGGCCTTCGCCGGTGACCTGCTCGCCGTCGCCGGCGGCATGTTCGTCGCCGTCTACACCGCCTTCGGCGAGCGGGCCCGGGCCACCATCAGCACCACCACGTACACCACCATCTGCTACGGGGTCTGCGCGGCGGTCCTGTTGGTGGTCTGCCTGGCCGGCGGGATCCGCCTGCACGGCTACGACCCGGGCACCTGGCTGGCGATCCTCGGCCTGGTGGCCGGTGCCCAACTGCTCGGCCACTCGATGTTCAACTACGCCCTGCGCCGCGTCTCGGCCACCACGGTCAGCGTGCTCGTCCTGCTGGAGGCGCCCGGGGCGGCCCTGCTCGCCTGGGCCTGGCTCGGCCAGTTGCCCCGGACGCTCGCCCTGCCCGGGCTGGCCCTGCTGCTGGCCGGCGTCGCCGTCGTCATCCTTGGCGGTGCCCGCGCCGGCCGCCGCACCGAGCCGGTCCCGGTCCCCGCCGACGCCACCCCGTTCGGCGACTGACGCTGGCGGCCGCGGCGCGGCCACGGGCGGCGCGTCGGCCAATACTTTCCGGAGAGTGTGGGCAAATCCCCCTCCCGGGCCGCCGCTTTCCGTGACAGTGCGGAGGTGAGGAAGGGAGCGAAGCAGCCGGACGGCCCCGAGCCGGATCGGGGGACGCTGGTCACGCCCTCGGCCGAGTTCCCGCCGTTGGATCCGGAGGAGCGGGCGGCACTGGGCCGGATCGGGGAGCGCTGGCGAGTGCCTCGCCGCCCCGACGAACTGCCCGTCGACCCGACCCTGGGCCGCAGCCGGCGCGGTCCGGCGCCGAGCCGGTTCGGGCGACTCACCCCGATCGACCTGTTCACCGTCGAGGAGCCCGGCGAACTGTGCGCCACCGGGCCGGCCCACGAGCCCGGCTCCCGGACCGGGCGGGCGCTCGCCCGGGTGCGCCGGACGCTGTTCGGCCCACCGCTGTCCAGCTCCGCCGTCATCTACGAGCGCATGCGCAAGCTCGTCGCCCTGCCGATCCTCTCCTCCGACCTGCTCAGCTCGGTGGCGTACGGGCCGGAGGCGCTCATCGCCGTGCTGGTGCTGGCCGGCACCTCCGCGCTCGGGCTGTCCCTGCCGCTGGCCGCGCTGCTGGTCGTGCTGATGATCGCGGTGGGCGTGTCCTACCGGCAGACCATCCCGGCGTATCCGCACGGGGCAGGGTCGTACATCGTGGCCAGGGACAACCTCGGCACGACGGCGGGGCTCATGGCGGCAGCCGGACTGATGCTCGACTACGTGCTCACCGTGTCGGTGTCGATCGCGGCGGGGGTGAGCGCGATCACCTCGGCACTGCCCGCGTTCACGCCGGCCACCGTCCTGCTCGGGGTGCTGGTGATCGCCGTGCTGTTGGCCGGGAACCTGCGCGGGGTGCGTACCGCCGGCAACATCTTCGTGCTGCCCACGTACGCCTTCGTGGCGGCGATCCTCGCGCTGCTGCTGGTCGGCTACGCGCGGGCGGCGGGACGGGGCTTCGCCCCGGTGTCGCCGCCCCCGGTGCCGGCCACCGAAGGGCTGGGCCTGCTGCTGGTGCTGCGGGCGTTCTCCTCCGGCGCGGTGTCGATGACCGGCATCGAGGCGGTGTCGAACGCGATACCGGCGTTCCGCCCGACGGAGTGGCGCAACGCCCGCACCACGCTCGGCTGGATGGTCGGCATGCTGGTGGTGCTCTTCGCTGGGCTGATCGGCCTGATCCACCTCAACGGCCTGGTGCCCCGGCCGGATCAGACGATCCTGTCCCAGCTCGGCCGGGTCGCCTTCCCCACCGGGCCCTGGTACGCGCTCCTCCAGGCCACCACCGCGCTGATTCTGCTGCTGGCGGCGAACACCGCCTTCAACGACTTCCCCCGGCTGCTCTTCTTCATGGCCCGCAACGGCCACGCTCCCCGCCGGTTCCTGCACCTGGGGGACCGGCTGTCGTTCAACAACGGCCTGGTCGCGCTCGCTCTCGCCGCGGCGCTCATCTTCGTCGCTTTCGGCGGGCACACCGCGTCGCTGATCCCGCTCTACGCCGTCGGGGTGTTCCTCGCCTTCACGTTGTCCCAGGCCGGCATGGTGGTGCACTGGCGCCGCCACCGGGACCGGGGCTGGCGACGCAAGCTGGTGCTCAACGCGGTCGGTGCCACGCTCTCCGGGCTGGTGCTGCTGATCGCTGCGGTCGGCAAGTTCGCCCAGGGTGCCTGGCTGGTGGTGATCGCGGTACCGGCGCTGGTGCTGCTCGCCAACCGGATCCACCGCCACTACGCCGCGCTGCACCAGGCCCTGGCGCTGCACCCGCCGTCCGCCGAGCCCGTGACACCCGCCGGGCCGCGCCCACCCGCCGGCTCCGCCGAGGGCGAGGAGCTGCCCCAGGAGGTACGCCATCTGGTGATCGTGCCGGTGGCCCGGCTGAACCGGGCGTCGTTGCGCGCCCTGGCGTACGCGGCGTCGCTGGGCCAGCCGACGCTGGCCGTGCACATCGCCCCCGAGGACGCCGAGGCGGACCGGTTCCGCGAACAGTGGCAGGCCTGGGGCGACCACCTACGGCTGGAGACGATCGTGTCGCCGTACCGAGCGGTGATCGGGCCGCTGGCGCACTACCTGGAGGCGCTGCACACAACCCGGCCGGAGCTGACGCTGACCGTGATCGTGCCCGAGGTGGTGCTGCGCCACCGTTGGCACCGGCTGCTGCACAGCCGGGCCGAGCAGCGGCTCCGGGCCGCGTTGCGGGCCCTGCCCGGGGTGGTGGTCACCAGCGTCCCGGTACATGTGGCCGAGTGATCGTCAGACGTCCCGGACCTCCAGGACCCGGGTGGCGGGGGCCGCGTCGCCCAGCCCGGCCCGGAGCGCGGCGCGCTCGGGGTCGACCAGCGCAACCAGCAGGATCCCGCCCGGGACGGGGTCGTGGTGGGCCGTCGTCATGCGTCGATCCCGACGGCCTGCGCGCTGACGGTCCAGAGCCGGGCGGCCAACTGCGGGTCGCGCGCCTTGGCCAGCGGCCGGCGGGGCCGGCGGTCGAAGTAGTAGCCGCCGGAGGTGAGCCGGGACGGGTCCTGGTTGGCCAGCCAGATCAGCGTCTCCGCGCCCTTCTCCGGGCTGCGGAAGGGCAGCAGCCGCATGCCGAGCGAGACCAGCGGGCTGTCCGCGCCGAACCGGGTGCGCACCACGCCCGGGTGGAACGAGTACGCCGGCACCTCCGGCCAGCGCCGGGCCGCCTCGGCGGCGAACAGGATGTTCGCCTGCTTGCTGGTGCCGTACGCCCGGTACGGCCGGAAGCCGCGCAGCGTGGCGTTCAGGTCGTCCGGGTCCAGGACGCCGCTGCGGTGCGCGCCGGAGGCGGTCACCACCATCCGGCCGATCCGGTCCCGCAGCAGGTTGCTGAGCAGGAACGGGGCGAGGTGGTTGGCCTGGATGCTCAGCTCGAAGCCGTTCACCGTGGTGACCGGTTGCAGCACGATGGCCCCGGCGTTGTTGGCGAGCACGTCGATCCGGTCGTACGCGGCGCGCAGCTTCTCGGCGAGCCGGCGGACGTCGTCGAGGACGGCGAAGTCCGCCCGGAACAGTTCCGGCCGCTCGCCGCTGGCCTCGCGTAGGCGGTCCCCGGCGGCCTGTAGCCGGGCCGGGTCCCGCCCGACCAGGACCACCTGGTCACCCCGGCGGGCCAGGTCGACCGCAGCGGCCAGCCCGATGCCCGAGCTGGCCCCGGTCACCACCACGATCCGACGCTCAGTGAGATCTTCCACAGGTCCATTCACCCCGGTCACGGGACGAGGTTACCGTGGCGTCACAACGCCCTTTGGGATCGTTAAGTTCTCGAATTCTTCGTTTCTGGTCGCGTCGGCATGCCCGCCGGACGCTGGAAGGAGCGCATCCATGGCCGCTGTCGGTCGCCCCCGCCGGTCCTGCCTCGCGGTACCCGGCTCCAGCGTCAAGATGCTCGGCAAGGCCCAGGGCCTCCCCGCCGACCAGGTCTTTCTCGACCTGGAGGATGCCGTCGCCCCGCTGGCGAAGCCGGACGCCCGCAAGAACATCGTCGCCGCGCTGAACGAGGGCGACTGGGCCGGCAAGACCCGGGTGGTCCGGGTCAACGACCTGACCACGCCGTGGACGTACCGGGACGTGATCGAGGTGGTCGAGGGCGCGGGGGCCAACCTGGACTGCATCATGTTGCCGAAGGTGCAGAACGCCGCCCAGGTGCAGTGGCTCGACCTGACGCTCACCCAGATCGAGAAGATTCTCGGCCTGGAGGTCGGCCGGATCGGCATCGAGGCGCAGATCGAGAACGCGGCCGGCCTGGTCAACGTCGACGCCATCGCGGCCGCCTCGCCGCGGGTCGAGACGATCATCTTCGGCCCGGCCGACTTCATGGCCTCGATCAACATGCGGTCGCTGGTGGTCGGGGCCCTGATCCCGGACTACCCGGGCGACCCCTACCACTACATCCTGATGCGCATCCTGATGGCCGCCCGGATGCACGACAAGCAGGCCATCGACGGCCCGTTCCTGCAGATCCGCGACCTGGACGGGTTCCGCGAGGTGGCCCGGCGCTCGGCGGCCCTCGGCTTCGACGGCAAGTGGGTACTGCACCCCGGCCAGATCGACGCGGCCAACGAGGTCTACTCCCCGGCCCAGGCCGACTACGACCACGCCGAGCTGATCCTCGACGCGTACGACTGGTACACGTCCGAGGCGGGCGGGAAGCTCGGCGCGGTGATGCTCGGCGACGAGATGATCGACGAGGCGTCCCGCAAGATGGCGCTGGTCATCGCGGCGAAGGGTCGGGCCGCCGGGATGACCCGTACCTCGTCCTTCACGCCGCCCGCGGAGTGACCGCCGGCGCCGGTGCCGCCCCGGGTCCCAGGGCGGCACCGTGCGTCAGAAGGTGGCCGTGCTGCCGCCGGTGTCCGAGTTGATGGCGATGACGATCACCACGATGTAGACGGCGATCAGCACCACCATCAGGCCGGTGAGGATCCAGCCGATGATGATGCCGGCCTTCGCCATGCCGTCGCCCTGCTCGCCGGTCTCCCGGATCTGCTTGCGGGCCACGTGCCCGAGGATCGCGCCGATCGGGGCGGTGATGCACGACGTGAAGCCGACCAACGCGAGCACCAGCGCCACGATGGCCAGGCCGTTGGTCTTGGTCGACGGGGCGGCGTACGCCGGGTAGGCCGGCGGCGGGTAGCCGCCCGCCGGGTACGGGTTGCCCGCCGGGTAGCCCGGCGCGGCGTACGGGTCACCGGCGGACGGCATCCCGGCGTACGGGTCCGCCGGGGTCGGCTGGGTCGGAATCGGGTTGCCGCCCATCGGCAGCGTGGGGTCGGCCGGCGGGCCCGACTGCGGGCCGGGTGCGGACGGGTCGTGCCAGCCACCGGACGGCGGGGGATAGCTCATCTGCTCATCTCCGTAGCTCTTCGGGTGCCCGTCAGGGTAGCCAGCGGCAGGCAAACCGGAGGACCGGCTTTCCGGGTGCCGCGTTGCCCGGAACGTCCACAGCGGGCAGGATCGCGGCATGGCAATTGACGCGCGCGGCGGTCGGTCGCGACGGGACGTGAGCCGCCCGGGTACGGTGCGGCGCCCCCGGGGCGGCTTCCCGGCCGGGCCCGCCGACCAGGATCAGCCGGCGCCGCTGGCCGAGCCGGTCACCATGCGGCTGGACGGCCGGGTCGCGCTGGTCACCGGCGCCGGCAGCCCGGACGGCATCGGGTACGCGACCGCGCGCCGTCTCACCGACCTGGGTGCCCGGGTGGCGATCGTCTCCACCACCCGCCGGATCCACGAGCGCGCCGGCGAGCTGGGCGTCACCGGCTTCGTCGCCGACCTCACCGACGAGGCCGAGGTGGGCGCCCTCGCCGACGCGGTGGCCGAGCAGTTGGGCGACGTCGAGGTGCTGGTCAACAACGCCGGCCTGGCCAGTCGGGCCAGCCCCGAGGTGCTGCGGCCGGTGGCCCAGCTCAGCTACGACGAGTGGCGTGGCGAGATCGACCGCAACCTGACCACGGCGTTCCTGTGCAGCCGCGCCTTCATCGGCGGGATGGCCGAGCGGGGCTGGGGTCGTATCGTCAACCTCGCCGCGACCGCCGGCCCGGTCAACGCGCTGCCCACCGAGGCCGCGTACGCGGCGGCGAAGGCGGGCGTGGTGGGGCTGACCCGGGCGCTGGCGATGGAGATGATCGCCGACGGCGTGACGGTGAACGCGGTCGCGCCGGGCACCATCTACACCGCGGCGTCGACCGCCGCCGAGATCAAGCAGGGACTCGGCACCCCGGTGGGCCGACCCGGCACGCCGGACGAGGTGGCCGCCGCGATCGCCTTCCTCTGCTCGCCGGCCGCCTCGTACATCACCGGACAGATGCTGGTGGTCGACGGCGGCAACAGCGTCCGCGAGGCCGAGTTCCGCTGACGGCCGGCCTTCCGCCGCCGCTCAGCGGTAGTTGCCGTTGTCGGAGTTCGCCCACCAGGCCAGGCCGATCCAGCCGCAGCAGGCGATCAGGCCGAGGACGGTGAAGACGTAGCTGAGGATCAACCCCCAGGTGGCGAGTTGGTCGCCCTCCTCGCCGGTCTGCCGGATCTGCCGCTTGGCCAGGTGGCCGAGGACGATCCCGGCCGGGGCGAAGACGAAGGCGAAGACCAGCGACAGGATCGCCAGCGTGTTCGGGCCACGTGGTCGTGGTGGCGCCCCGGGCGGACCGTACTGGCCGTACGGGGGCTGTGGGGCGTACGGCGGCTGGGCGCCGCCCGGCGGCTGGTGCCCCCAGTGCGGCTGCTGCGGCTGCCCGTACGGCTGTCCATGGGACGGCGGCTCGTACGGCGACGGCGGCTGCTCCGGCTCGCCGGGTGGCTGGCTCACGTCTGCTCGCCCCCTTCGTCGCAGGTGAACGGCCCTCTCTCTTGCGGACGCTACCGGCAGCGGTGAACCTTTTCACAGTGGTTGTGTGGACTGGTCACCTTGGCCTCGCCGGTCGCCGGGCCCGATACTGACCCAGCGTTCAGTTACCCACGAGTAATGCGCCGATCCCCCGGAGGCTGAGATGGCCCGACTCGCCCAGACGCCCGGCCTGACCGACGTGCAGCGGTCGATCCTGGAAACCGTCCGGGAGTTCGCCGACAAGGAGATCATTCCGCACGCCCAGCGGCTGGAGCGCGCCGACGAGTACCCCACCGACATCCTCGACGGGATGCGCGAGATGGGGCTGTTCGGGCTGACCATCGACGAGGAGTACGGCGGCCTCGGCGAGTCCCTGCTCACCTACGCGCTGGTGGTCGAGGAGCTGTCCCGGGGCTGGATGTCGATCTCCGGCATCGTGAACACCCACTTCATCGTGGCGTACCTGATCTCCCAGCACGGGTCGGCCGAGCAGAAGGCCCGGCTGCTGCCCCGGATGGCCACCGGCGACGTGCGCGGCGCCTTCTCGATGTCCGAGCCGGAGTGCGGCTCCGACGTCTCGGCGATCAAGTCCCGGGCGGTCCGTGAGGGCGACAACTACGTCCTCAACGGCCAGAAGATGTGGCTGACCAACGGGGCCTACTCCTCGGTGGTGGCCACCCTGGTCAAGACCGACACCGGCGCCGACTCGGTCTACGGCAACATGAGCACCTTCCTGCTGGAGAAGGAGCCCGGCTTCGGCGAGGCCGCGCCCGGCCTGACCATCCCCGGCAAGATCGACAAAATGGGCTACAAGGGCGTCGAGACCACCGAGATGGTCCTGGACGGCGTGACCGTCCCCGCCTCGGCCGTGCTCGGCGGCGAGGAGAAGGTCGGCCGCGGCTTCTACCAGATGATGGACGGCATCGAGGTGGGCCGGGTCAACGTGGCCGCCCGCGCCTGCGGCATCTCCATCCGCGCGTTCGAGCTGGCCGTCGCGTACGCCCAGCAGCGCCGCACCTTCGGCCAGCCGCTGGCCAAGCACCAGGCCGTCGCGTTCAAGCTCGCCGAGATGGGTACGAAGATCGAGGCGGCCCACGCCCTCATGGTCAACGCGGCCCGGCTCAAGGACGCCGGCCAGCGCAACGACGTCGAGGCCGGGATGGCCAAGCTGCTCGCCTCCGAGTACTGCGCCGAGGTGGTCCAGGAGGCGTTCCGCATCCACGGCGGCTACGGCTACTCCAAGGAGTACGAGATCGAGCGGCTGATGCGGGAGGCACCCTTCCTGCTCATCGGCGAGGGCACCTCGGAGATCCAGAAGACGATCATCTCCCGGGGGCTGCTCAAGGAGTACAAGCTCTGACGGGTTGAAAGCAGGGGCCCCTTGTTAACGCATTCGGTATAGCAGGGGCCCCTGCTTAACAAGCCGGTGTGGGCAGGTGCTGGCGGACCCGGGCGACCAGGGCTGACGGGTCGTCGGCGTAGAGGCGGATCTGCGTGACCGGCTCGCTCGGGCCGTTCGGGAGCCGTACCGAGAACGGCTCGCGCAACACCAGGTCGACGCTGGTCTGCCTGCCCACGCCGACGTTCAGGATCGTTCCCGACTCGTCGTTCTCGACCTGCACGCTTCGCCCGGAGGTCAGCGACCGGTAGCGGCCGCCGACCGAGGCGACGGCGGCCCAGGGCACGTGGAACTCGACGGAGGAGCCGTTGCGGACGCGTAGCCCGGCCGCCTCGGCGACGTGCGGGTGAATCCGCAGGCTGGCGAGGAGCCCGACCATCCACAGCAGGCCCCAGACGCCGAGCGCCAGCACGACCTTCCGTACGGACGGCCACGGCAAGGTGTGTCGCAGGATCAGGTCGAAGATCGGGATCTCGATCGCCGACAGGACGATGAAGGCGAGCAGGATCGGCTGCACCACGCCGACGTAGCCGAAGGCCTCGGCGCCGGGCTCCCGTGTCGGTGGCCGGCGCAGGAGCCAGCGGTAGAGGCTGCGCCACATGCCAATCTCGTACGCGACCGCGAGCCGCAGCAACGCGATCGGCCTCCGCTCGCGCATGGTGCACCCCGCCCTTCCGCTTTTACAATGCAGCCGCAATGTAAAAGCCGGCGGGGGATCGTGTCAATGCAGACGTATTGTGAAACCATGGCGCCATGCCGAAGCGGGTCGACCACGGGGAACGGCGCGCCCTGATCGCGGACGCGCTGATGCGGGTGGCGGCCGAGCACGGGCTGGAAGCGGTCAGCCTGCGGCACGTGGCGGCGGAAGCCGGGGTCTCCCCCGGGATGGTGCAGCACTACTTCCGCACCAAGGACGAGATGATGACCTTCGCCCTCGCCGTCGTACGCGAGCACAGCGAGGCCCGGGTGACCCGAGCGGCGGCCGCGCTCGGCGACCACCCCGCCCCGCGTACGCTGCTCCGGACCATGCTGGTCGAGCTGCTACCCCTCGACGAGGCGCGCCGGGCCGACGGCCGGGTGGCACTGGCCTTCCTGGCCTACACGGCGGTACGGCCGAGCGTCGCCGCGGCGCTGCACCAGGGCACCGCCGCCCTGCTGGATTTCCTCGCCAGGCAGATCCGTGCCGCGCAGGCCACCCGGCCGATCGACCAGCGGGTGGACCCGGACCGGGCCGCCGTGGGCCTGCTGGCCGTCATGGAAGGGCTCGGGATCTATCTGCTCGGCGGCCACTACCCGGCGGAGACCGCGCTCGCCGCCCTCGACAGCCACCTCGACCTGATCTGCGGACCGGTCGTCGACGAGGCGCCCTGAGTCAACCGCGCCGGGTCAGGCCGCCGGCGGCCCGCTCGATGATCAGGCACTTGTCCTCGACGTAGTCGATGCCCGCCTCCGCGGCGATCCGCCGCGCCTCGCCGGAGAAGATCCCGAGCTGCAACCACACGGCCGGCGCGCCGATCGCCACCGCCTGCCGGACCACCTCCACCGCGTCCCCGGCCGGGCGGAACACGTCCACCAGGTCGACCGGGTACGGGATGTCGGCCAGCGACGGGTACGCCTTCTCGCCGAAGAGTTCGTCCACCGTCGGGTTCACCGGGATGATCCGCCAACCGTGGCGCTGCATCTCCAGCGGCACCCGGTGCGCGGCCTTGCCCGGGTCCCGGGAGGCGCCCACGACGGCGATCACGGCGGAGTCGGCGAGGATCTGCTGGGCGGAACGCATGCCCTGAGCCTAATCCGATCGGTGCCGTCCGATCCGGCGAGCGCCGGCCCTACAGCAGTGACAGCTGCTCGGTCGGCGGTGGGGGTGGCGCGTCGGGCAGGCGCCGGTTGTCGCCGATCTCGCCCCGGTGCAGCCCGTGCCGGCGGGCCGCCATCCGCACCCGCGCGGTCACCTCCCGCTGGTACGCCTGCGGCGCGTACGCCCCGGAGCGGTAGAGCTGCCGGTAGCGGGGGACCAGGTGCGGGAACTCGCGGGCCAGCCAGTGCGCGTACCACTCGCGGGCCCCGGGGCGCAGGTGCAGGGGCAGCGGCGTGATGCTGGTGGCCCCGGCCGCGGCGATCGCGGCCACGGTGGCGTCGATCGACTCGTCGTCGTCGGTGAGCCCGGGCAGCACCGGAGCCATCAGCACGCCCACCGGGAAGCCGGCGTCGGTGAGTTGGCGGACCGCGTCCAGCCGGCGGCGCGGGCTCGGCGTGCCCGGCTCGACCGCCCGCCACAGCGCCTCGTCGACGAAGCCCACCGAGTACGACACCCCGACCCGGGTCACCTCGGCCGCCTGCCGCAGCAGCGGCAGGTCACGCAGGATCAGCGTGCCCTTGGTCAGGATCGAGAACGGGTTGGCGAAGTCGCGCAGCGCCTCGATGATCGGCGGCATCAGCCGGTAGCGGCCCTCCGCCCGCTGGTAGCAGTCCACGTTGGTGCCCATCGCGATGTGCGCGCCACGCCAGCGCGGGGCGGCCAGCTCACGCCGGACCAGCTCGCCGGCGTTGACCTTGACGATCACCTTCCGGTCGAAGTCCGCCCCGGCGTCGAGGTCGAGATAGGTGTGGGTGTTGCGGGCGAAGCAGTTATGGCTGACCACGCCGTTGGCGATGAAGTCGCCGGTGCCGGTGGTGATGTCCCACAGCGGCAGCTCCAGCCCGAGATTGTCGATGCTCACCACCCGCAGTGCCGCCTGACACTTGAGCGCGGCCCCCTCGATCGACCGCTTCCGGCTGATGGCCGGGTCGGTCAGGTGGAAGAAGCGAAGCCGGGCGGGAAGACCGCCGGTCAACCGGATGTTCCGCACTCGGTTCGGTAGGCCCAGATCCTCGAGCACCCAGGTGAAGCCGAAGTGGTCCAAGGCGGCCGCCGTCTGGTCGAGGACCTCGTCGTCACCGTTGCTGACCCGGAAGACGCCCCTGCTGCAACTGCCCTCGGCGTCGAAGATGCCAGCGAGAAAGCCCAGCCGCCAGTCCTCGCCGGGTGCGTTCGGCCACCGGATCAGCTCGGTGATGACCTCGATGTCGCGCTGCTTCGACGTCCGGATGGCGGTGATCGCCCGCCGGGTCGCGCTGACCGGGGTGAAGGAGAAACGCCCGGTCTCGACGCCCGCATCGGCCAGGAACCGCTGGGTGCGGTCCAACGCCTCGTCGTCGGCCAGGGCCAACCGGAACCGGTACACCGTCCCGTGCGGATACGAGTATGTGCCGAGGTGGGCGTCGCCCCGCACCATGCCGCAGAGGTAGCCCCGGCGGTAGTCGGCCGAGTCCTTCGGCGGGGGCGCGAAGCGGCCGGTGCCGATCAGCCGGTTGTTGGTGGTCAGGTAGGGACGCTGCGCGGCGCCGCTCATCGCACCGGTCACGTACTTCCAGCCCCGGTCGGACAGGAACCGGTGGTCGCCGCTGGCGACCAGCGTGGTGCCGTCCTCAAGCGTGATCCGGTAGGCCTGCTTCACCGTCGACCACTTGTCAAGGACCGTGGTGACCACGTATCGCCGGTGGGCACCCCGCCGCTGGGTGCCGTAGATGCGGTCGCCCGGCTCCAGCTCGCTGATCGGCGTCGTGCGGCCGTCCGCCATCAGGATCGGAGTGTCGCAGCCATGCAGTAGACACACGCATGACTGCAACCCCGGTACGGGTTGATCGTCCACTCGAACGGAACGCGGGACATGCCGGGCACCCGATTGATGATCGACTTCGCGCGCACCTCGTAGAAGGTCATGCCGGCGAAGCCGGGGGTGTCGAAGGTGCGGGCGATCGCGCCGGGGAGCGCCAGCGGCAGGGGTGGAGCCGCCGGCGCTGCCCCGTCGGGATGCCCCTCGTCCGGGGGAGCGGAGAGGTTGGCCCAGCGCATGGCCCTTATTCGAACACGCGTACGAACGAAGTGCAAGTGACGCGCCGGACACCGGCCACCGCAGCGGGCCGGTCGGGTGCAGGATGAAGGCATGGAGACGTCGACCTTCGTCTACGACGGGGACTGCGCGTTCTGCACCCGCTGCGCGGAGTTCATCGAGCGCCGGATCCCCACCGGCGCCCGGGTGGTGCCCTGGCAGTTCGCCGACCTCGCGGCGCTCGGGCTGACGGAGGCCGAGTGCGAGGAGGCGGTGCAGTGGGTGGGTGCCGACGGCTCCCGCGCGGCCGGCCCGGACGCCATCGCCAAGCTGC
>NZ_JAPDPH010000085.1 GCF_026013475.1 Micromonospora yasonensis
TGTCGCGGTGATCGCCGTCGGCTGGCTCCTCGCCCGGACCGGAACGCTGGGCGCCGACGCCGGCCCGGTGTTGTCGCGGCTGTCCTACTTCGTGGCGACGCCCGCGCTCCTGCTGCTCACGCTCGCCCGGGCCGACCCGGCGGCGCTGCTGTCCGCCGCGCTCCTGGCGACCGCGGGCAGCGCGCTGCTCAGCGCCCTGCTGTACGTGGCGCTGGCCTGGTGGCGCTGGCGGAGCCCGGCGGCCGAGCTGACGGTCGGCGGGCTCGCCTCCTCCTACGTCAACGCCGGCAACCTAGGCATCCCCATCTCCGTCTACGTCCTCGGCGACGCGTCGTTCGTGGCACCGGTGCTGCTGTTCCAGGTGCTGGTGCTGGCACCGGTCGGGCTGGCCGTGCTGGCCGGCTCCCGCCCGGCCGGCGCGGCACTGCCCGGATGGCGGCTGCTCACCCAGCCGCTCCGGACGCCGGTGGTGCTGGGCTGCGGCCTGGGTGTGCTGGTCGCGGCCGTCGGCGTGGAGCTGCCCGCGCCGGTGCTGAAGCCGGTGGAGCTCACCGCCGCGCTGGCCGTTCCCGCCGCGTTGCTGGCGTACGGCATGAGCCTGCACGGCGCACCCCGCCCCGCGGCCGGCGGCAGCGCCCCTCGGGTGTGGCTGGCCGTGGCGCTCAAGACCGTCGGCCAGCCGGCTCTCGCCTACGCGCTCGGTCGGTGGGTCGCCGGCCTCTCCGGTGTGGCGTTGCTGGCGGTCACGGTCACTTCGGCCCTGCCGACCGCGCAGAACGTCTTCGTCTACGCCTCGTCCTACGACCGAAGCACCCTGCTGGCGCGGGACGTCGTGCTGCTCACGACCGTGCTGTCCGTGCCCGTGCTCGTCGGGATCGCCGTGCTGCTGGCGTGATGACGATGCCGGGAAGGTATCCCGCCATGTCCGGCCGGACTTGGACGGCATCATCCCGGGCTCCTAGCGTGAGGCCGGGAGCAGGTCGAGCGGCGGGTTGGCCGAATGGGAGGGCGTGGTGACGGCGGATCTCGTCGACCGGCTGCGGCAGGTGGTCGGGCCCACCGCCGCGATCAGCGACCCGGACGACATGTCCGGCTACCTCACCGACTGGCGCGGCGCGTACCGGGGACGTGCCGCGGCCGTCGTGCGGCCGGGCAACACCGACGAGGTGGCGGCGGTCGTCGCGCTCTGCGCCGAGGCGGGCGTCGGCGTGGTGCCACAGGGTGGCAACACCGGACTGTGCGGCGGCGCGGTACCGGACCTCTCCGGCCGTCAGGTGGTGCTCTCCCTGACACGGATGCGACGGGTCCGCGACCTCGACGTCGCCAACCAGACCATCACCGTGGAGGCCGGCGCGGTCCTGCGGTCGGTCCAGGAGGCCGCGGCGGCTGCCGGCCGGCTCTTCCCGCTGTCCCTGGGCGCGGAGGGAAGCTGCACGATCGGCGGCAACCTCGCCACCAACGCCGGGGGGACGGGGGTGCTCCGCTACGGAACCATGCGGGACCTGACCCTCGGGTTGGAGGTCGTGCTCCCGGACGGGCGGATCTGGAACGGGCTCCGCGGACTGCGGAAGGACAACACCGGCTACGACCTCAAGCAGCTGTTCATCGGCGCGGAGGGCAGCCTCGGCGTCATCACCGCCGCCGTACTGAAGCTCTTCCCCGCCGTGCGGAGCCGAGCGACGGCGTGGGTGGCCCTGCCGGATCCGCAGGCGGCGGTCGACCTGATCGGTCTGCTGCGGGAGCTGGCCGGCGACCGGCTGACCGCCTTCGAGCTCATGTCCCGGCAGAGCGTGGCGTTCGTGCTGCGGCACGTCCCGGGGGCACGCGACCCGTTCGGCGACCCCCATCCCTGGTACGCCCTGGTGGAGCTGGGGGACGCGCTGCCGGGCGCCGACCTGGACGGGATGATCGAGTCCGCGCTGAGCGAGGCGTTCGAGCGGGGCGTGGCGCGCGACGCAGTCGTCGTCGCCGGATCGGCGCAGTCGGCCGCCCTCTGGACCCTGCGCGAGGGCATCTCGGAGGCGCAGAACCACGAGGGTCCCAGCCTCAAGCACGACGTCAGTGTGCCGATCGGTCGCATCCCGTCGTTCGTGGAGCGGACTGACCGGGCACTCGAGGATGCGGTCCCGGGCATCCGGATCGTGGCGTACGGCCACATCGGGGACGGCAACCTGCACTACAACCTCAGCAAGCCGGCGGGCAGCGCCGACGACGAGTTCCAGGCCCACGCCGACGCCCTCGCCCGCGTCATCTACGACTCGGTGGCCGTGGTGGACGGCAGCATCAGTGCCGAACACGGCCTCGGCCAGTCCAAGCGGGGCATCATCGTCGACTACAAGGACGACCACGAGCTGCACCTGATGCGGACGGTCAAGCGACTGTTCGACCCGCACGGCGTGATGAACCCCGGGAAGCTGCTACCGGACCAACCTGGGCTGTAAGGATCATCACGCTGAACGCTCCTTCCACCTGGGAACCGGCTGGGAGTAGCGTCGGCAGGCGATGACCAACGTCTGGCACCTCACCGTGCGCCTGTACGTCGACCTCCGACGGCAGGCCAGCGGCATCTGTCCGGCGCAGCCACGCTCCTGACCGCTGCCCCGTTCACCCCTTCACCAGACCTGGACACATCCTCATGGCTTCCGCCCTGCGCAAGATCCCCTTTTCCGTGCAGATCCTGCTCGGCCTCGTCCTCGGCGTGGCGCTCGGCTTCCTCGCCCGGGCCAACGACGTGGCCTGGCTGACCAGCACCCTCGACACCGTCGGCCACCTCTTCGTCCAGCTGCTCAAGCTGGCCGTGCCGCCGCTGGTCTTCACCGCCATCGTGGTCAGCGTGGTGAGCCTGCGCGGCGTCGCCAACGCCGCCCGGCTGGCCGTCAAGACGCTGCTCTGGTTCGGCATCACCGCGCTGATCGCGGTGAGCATCGGCATCGGCCTCGGCCTGCTCACCGACCCGGGCAAGGGCGTCACGCTCGACCTCGCCGGCGCCGCCGCGCCGAAGAAGACCGGCTCGTGGACCGACTTCCTCACCGGCATCGTCCCGACCAACCCGATCGGCGCGTTCGTCGAGGGCAACGTCCTCCAGATCGTCTTCCTCGCCCTGGTCGTCGGCGCCGCCGCGCTGCTGATCGGCGAGGCCGCCGAGCCGTTCGTGACGCTCAACCGCTCGGTGCTGGCCATCGTGCAGAAGGCGCTCTGGTGGGTCATCCGGCTCGCCCCGATCGGCACCCTGGGCCTGATCGGCAACGCCGTCGCCTCGTACGGCTGGGACCTGCTGGCCCCGCTCGCCAAGTTCACCACCGCCGTCTACATCGGCTGCGCGATCGTGCTCTTCGTGGTCTACCCGGTGCTGCTGGTGGCCGCCGGCCGGCTCAACCCGGTGCGCTTCTTCGCCGGCGCCTGGCCCGCCATCGAGCTGGCCTTCGTCTCGCGCTCCTCGGTGGGCACCATGCCGGTGACCCAGCGCTCGGTCGAGCGGCTCGGCGTCCCCCGCGAGTACGCCTCCTTCGCCGTCCCGTTCGGCGCCACCACCAAGATGGACGGCTGCGCGGCCATCTACCCGGCCCTCGCGGCGATCTTCGTCGCGCAGGTCTTCGGCATCCACCTGGGGGTCACCGACTACCTGCTGATCGCCTTCGTCTCGGTGGTCGGCTCGGCGGCCACCGCCGGCCTGACCGGCGCGATCGTGATGCTCACCCTGACCCTGAGCACGCTCGGCCTGCCGCTGGCCGGCGCCGGCCTGCTGCTGGCGATCGACCCGATCCTGGACATGATTCGCACCGCCACCAACGTGGCCGGCCAGGCCCTGGTCCCGACCATCGTGGCGGCCCGGGAGGGCACCCTCGACCGGGCGGCGTACGACTCGGCCGGCAAGCGCGATCTGGTCGACGTCGACGAGCCGCGGCCGACCCGCTCCGACGAGCTGGCGCCGGTTCCGGCCTGAGCCTGCCTTCGGGTGCGTTTCCGGTCGCTCCACGGGAAACGCACCCGAAGCACGTGAGCGGGGCCGGATGGTCCTGCCTCCTCGCCTCTCCCGGAGGATCACCTCATGAGTGCTCTGTTCACCCCGCTCACCCTGCGTGGCGTCACCCTGCCCAACCGGGTGGCGCTCGCCCCGATGTGCCAGTACAGCGCCGGCCCGGACGGGCTGCCCACCGACTGGCACCGCGTCCACCTCGGCTCCCGCGCCGTCGGCGGGGCCGGCCTGATCCTCACCGAGGCAACCGCTGTGGTGCCCGAGGGGCGGATCAGCCCGCAGGACACCGGCATCTGGTCCGGCGCGCACGTCGACGCGTGGCGGCCGATCACCGCGTTCCTCGCCGCGCAGGGCGCGGTACCGGCTGTGCAGCTCGCGCACGCCGGGTTCAAGGCCTCGACGTACCGGCCGTGGGCCGCGCATCGGGGCGGTGTGCCGGACGCCGAGGGCGGCTGGACCCCGGTCGGCCCCGGCGACGAGCCGTTCCTGCCCGACTACCGGCGGCCGACCGCGCTCGACGAGGCCGGGATCGCCCGGGTGGTGGAGGCGTTCGCCGTCGCCGCCGGCCGGGCGCTGGACGCCGGCTTCGCCGCCGTGGAGATCCACGCCGCGCACGGCTACCTGCTGCACGAGTTCCTGTCCCCGCTGACCAACCACCGCACCGACGGCTACGGCGGCGACCGGGCCGGCCGGACGCGACTCACCCTGGAGGTCGCCCGCGCGGTGCGCGCCGCGGTCGGCGAGGCGGTGCCGGTGCTCACCCGGATCTCCGCCACCGACTGGGTGGACGGCGGCTGGACCGTCGAGGACAGCGTGGTGCTCGCCGGTGAGCTGGCCGCCGCCGGGGTGGACCTGGTGGACGCCTCCTCGGGCGGCGCCGCGGCCCGGGCGGCCATCCCCGTCGGCCCCGGCTACCAGGTGCCCCTGGCCGCCCGGATCCGCCGCGAGGCGGGCGTGCCGACCGGCGCGGTCGGCCTGATCGTCGAGCCCGAGCAGGCCGAGCAGATCGTCGCCGGCGGCGAGGCGGACCTGGTGCTGCTCGGCCGGGAACTGCTGCGCGACCCGTACTGGCCGCGCCGCGCCGCCGCCAAGCTCGGCGCCGAACCCTGTTGGCCCGACCAGTACACCCGCGCCTTCTGACCCACTCCACGCCGGCGAGGTGGCGGTGTCCCGAACCGGGGGCACCGCCACCTCGCGCATCCGGTGTCGATCAGCCGGCCAGGTGGCCCCAGCGGGACTCCAGGTCGCGCCACGGTCCCTGGGCGGCCACCGTCCCGTCGATCAGCACCACCACGTGGTCCGCCCGGACCAGGGCGGCCCGCTTCGCGGTCGACCCCACCACGGTCACCCCGTGCTCCCGCAGCGCGGCCCAGAGCGCCAACTCGGTGGTGACGTCCAGCGCCGACGACACGTCGTCCGCGACCAGCAGCTCGGTACGCGGCGCGAGCGCCCGGGCCAGCGCGAGCCGCTGGAGCTGCCCGCCGGAGAGCCGGGTGCCCTTGTGCCCGATGAGCAGCCCGAGCCCGCCACCCGCCGCAGCCAGGTCGTGGTCGAGCTGGGCGGTGGTGACCGCGTCGGCGGCGTCCACCTGGTGCCCGAGCGCGATGTTGTCGGCCACCGTCCCGGACAGCACCCGGGGCAGCTGCCCGACGTAGCCGACCTGGTTGGGGCGGAGGAACAGCTCCGGCTCGGTGACCGATTCGCCGTTCCAGCGCAGCGCGCCGGTGTGGTGGACGATCCCCGCGAGGGCCCGGAGCAGCGACGACTTGCCGGACCCGACCGGCCCGACCACCAGCACCAGTTGCCCGCGCTCGACGGTGAGGTCGACGTCGCGGACCGCGAGGGTGCCGTCGGTGTGCAGCGCCCCGAACCCGGCGAGCTCCAGCCGGCGCAGCGGGTGCCGCGGCGGCGACTCCGGCGCGGGCGCGGTGCCGGCGGCCAGGTCCAGCCCGGGCACCGCCGCCGAGTACGTCCCGACCCCGGTCATCGCCGCCGTCCGCCGGGTCCACACCCGGGCCGACGGGTAGTTGGAGACCAGCGAGGCGGTGGTCCAGGCGAACCAGCGGGCCGCGCCCAGGGTGGACACGGCCACCAGGGTGGCCCCGGCGGAGAGCCCGCCGGCCAGGTAGAGCGCCCACGCGCCGATCGGCAGCAGCCCGCTGGCCAGGGACGGGGTGGACCGCGCCCACACCTGCATGGCGATCTCCCGGCGCTGCCGGTCGCTGCGCACGGTGTCCAGCGCCGCCAGGTGGTCCAGCACCGGCCGGGTGGCCCCGGCCAGCTTCACCGTACGGGCGGCGGAGAGCGAGGAGACCAGGGCGGTGGCGAACGCGGCGCGGGCCTTGACCGTGCCCCGGGCGGTACGTTCCAGCCGGGGCGCGAACAGCGTCGCGGCCAGCCCGGAGACCACCATGGTGCCGAGGAAGAACAGCGCCGGCACGAAGCTCCCGGTCACCACGGTCATGGTGATCAGGATGGCCACCGAGATGAACTGGTCCATCAGGTTGTCGGCGAGCTGCACCACCCGGTCGGTGTCGCCGCCCTGCGCCACCACCTCGGCCGGGGTGTGCCCGCTGACCCGGCGCGCCCCGGTCTGCCCGTACACCAGGCGTGCGCTGATCCGCAGCATCTGCCGGATCCACCACTGCGGGAACCAGAGGTTGGTCAGGTACGGCAGCGGCAGCACCACCAGCAGCGCGGCGGCGATGCCGAGCGCCGGCAGCCACGGGTCTCCCCCGCCGATCACCTCGGCCCAGAGCCACGGCAGCACCGCGCCGTCCAGCCCGAGCAGGGTCATCACGACGAACAGCGCCACCGAGACCAGCCCGTACCGGGGGTCGTTGGTGCCGAGTCGGAGGATCTCGCGCAGCGTCCGCGCGGGCGGCGGGTCGGGGACCGGCGGCGGGTCCGTGCGCGACACGGCGACCTGCCGGGGTACGCCGACCGGCGCGCCGTCCTCCGCCGGTTCCCGGTCCCACGCGTCGGGCGGCCCGTCGAGCAGGTCCACCCCGCCGCCGCGGGCACCCGCACCGGCGTACGCGCCGGCATGGCTGGTCGCGAGCAGCTCGGCGAAGCGGACCGACTCGCTCAGCGGCACGGCCTCCAGCACCGCGCCGTCGGCCATCACCACCACGTCGTCGCAGCGCCGCACCGAGGAGAGCCGGTGCGCGATGACGATGCCGATCCGGTCGGTGAGCAGGCGCTCGGTGGCCTGGCGTACCCGGGTCTCGGTGACCGGGTCGAGCCGGGCGGTCGCCTCGTCGAGGATCACCACGCGCGGGTCCCGGACCAGGATCCGGGCGAACGCCACCAGCTGTTCCTGGCCGGCGGAGAGCACGTAGCCGCCCTCGCCGAGCTTGGTGTGCACCCCGTCGGGCAGTTCGGCGATCCAGCCGGCCAGGCCCAGCTCCTCCAGCGCCCGGGTGGCGTCGTCGAGCAGGGCGGGGTCGAAGAGGGCGACGTTCTCGGCGAGGGTGCCGGCGAGGATCTCGGTGCGCTGGGGTACCACGGCGATCCACCGGCGCAGCGCCTCGACGTCCAGGTCGACCAGGTCGGTGTCGCCGAGGAAGACGGTGCCGCGCGGCACGTCCACCGCCCGGGTGAGCACCTTCGCGAGCGTCGACTTGCCCGAGCCGGTCCGCCCGACCAGCGCGTACGACCGGCCCCGGACGAAGCTGAGCCGCACGTCGCGCAGCGCCGGCCCGCGCTCGTCCTCGACGGTCGGGTAGCGGAAGGTGAGCCCGCGGACGGTGAGGTCGCCGTCCACCGGGGTGACACCGCCGGCCGGCTCCTGACGGGATCCGGCGAGCAGCTGCACCCGCGCCCAGGCGCCGAACGCCTGTTGCAGGTGCGGCACCCAGCGGGCGATGTGCTCGACGGTCGCGCCGAAGGCGAGCACGAGCAGCCAGATGGCGGTGAGCCGGGCGGCGTCCACCCGGCCGGTGGCCAGCCCCCAGGCGCCGGCCAGCACCACGCCGACGATGCCGAGCCGGACCCCGCCGGCGGCCAACGCGGTGACCCGGGCGGACAGCCGGAACACCGTCCCGCCCCGGCCGATCACCGCGGCGGCCCGGCGCGCGTAGAGGCGCAGCACGTACGGCCGGGCCAGGCTGGTCCGCACGTCGTCCTGGCCGTGTACCGCCTCCTCCATCACGGCCGCGAGGTCGGACCAGGCCTCCTCCTCGGCCATCCGGGCCGGGGCGATCCGCGCGGTGGGTCGGCGCAGCAGCACGCCGAGCAGCGCGGTCAGCAGGACCATCCCGACGCCGGCCGGCCACCAGACGAACAGCGCGCTGACCGTGGCGAGCACGCAGACGGCGACCCCCTGCACGAGGCGTACGCCGGTGTTCCGCAGCTCGGAGCCGACCTGGTAGACGTCGTTGTCGATCCGGTCGAGCAGCTCGCCGACCGGGGTGGTCTCCAAGGTGGGCAGGTCCTGCCCGAGCGCCACCCGGCACAGCCGGCGGCGCACGTCGGCCGACCAGTCGGCGGTGAGCCGGGCCATGATCAGCCCGATCAGCAGGTCGGTGAGCACGGCGGCGACCAGCGCCACCGCCAGGGCGGCGAACCAGCCGACCGACCGGTGCACCAGCACCGGCCCGGCCAGCGCCGAGGCGGCCGCCTGGCCGGCGGCGCCGAGGACGATGAACAGCAGGACGACCGCCATCCGACGGGGTGCGGTGGCCCAGAGATCTCGGAGCAGGCGCATGGACAGTCCTCCGGACTCGGGTCGGTGGGGGCGGTGCTCCCAGCCTGGCGGGTCCGGCCCGGGCGACTCAAACCATTTACCGGAAGATCACGCCTGGGCGACCCGGCGGACGATGCCGAGCAGTGCCTCCTGTACGTCCTCGATCGGCCGGTCCGGCTGGAACACCAACCAGTCCACGGCCACCACCAGGCCCACGCCGAACAGCGCCGAGCTGGCCGTCCGCACGTCCAGGTCGGCGGGGAGGTCGCCGCTGGCGACGCCGGCCCGGACGGTCTCGGCGATCACCTCGATCGCCTCGCCGCGCAGCAGCCGCAGGGTCTGCTGCCACTCCCGGTTGGTGCGCCACATCTCGGAGAGCAGCAGCTGGGCGAAGGCACGGTAGCGGCGGATGTACTCCAGCTCGGCGCGGACCAGCGCGGCGAGCGCCTCGCGGGGCGGCAGCCCGTCGACGGCGGCCCGGAAGTCGGCGGTGAGCAGGCCGATGCCGTGCCGCAGCAGCTCCTCGAAGAGGGCAGTCTTGGATTCGAAGTTGTAGTAGACCGTGCCCTTCGCCACCCCGGCCCGGGCCGCGATGTCGTCCACGGTGGTGGCGGAGAAGCCCTGCTCGGCGATGAGCTCCACCGCCGCCACGAAGAGACGCTGACGGGTGTCCTCCCGCCGGCGCGACCGTCCGTCCGTCACCCGCCCTCCTCCCCCGTATCACCCATCAGCATCCTCACATGGTCAGTTCGGGGTGCAGCTTGGCCGGGGTGAGCTTGCGGGACCGGCGGGCCGCGCCGACGGTGAGCACGAGCGCGCCGGCCCCGAAGGCGAGCAGGACCAGGGCGCCGGTGAGCACCGGGGCGGCCGGGCCGAGCGCCACCCCGAGCAGCTGCATGATCGTGGTGAAGGCCAGCGAGGCGAGCGCGAGCAGCCCGAAGGTCGCCACCGGATGCGTCGGGTCGAGGCCGAGCGCCAGGGTGACCACCGTGAACAGCACCGCGACCTGGGCCAGGCCGATGCCCGCGGCGGGCAGCCAGCCGGCGAGCGCGACCCGCCAGCCGGGCGCGCCGGACATCACGTGCCGCCGGTTGACCGGCCGCAGCAGCATGTACGTGATCATCGCGCCGACCCAGAGGGCGAGGGCCAGGAAGTACGGGGCGAAGCCCACACCGTACGAGCCGGCGGGGTGCTGCGCGTTGCGGATCAGGCCGACCGGGTCGCCGAGGATCCCGGCGCGGCTGTCCGCGTCGTGGTAACCGGGCAGCTTCTGCGCCCCGGCGGCAAGCCCGTCGGCGAGGTCACCGGCGCCGCCCTCCAGCTTCGTGAGGCCGTCGACCAGCCGGTCGCTGCCGATACCGAGCTGGGCCAGTCCGCCGTCGAGCTGCCGGGCGCCGGTGGCGAGCCGGTAGAGCCCGCCGCGGAGCTGGTCGGCGCCGTGCGCGGCGTCGCCGAGGCCGTCGCGGAGCTTGGCGCTGCCCTGGGCCAGGATGCCCAGCCCGCCGGCGAGCTCGTCGACCTTGGCCCGAGCGGAGGCGATGTCGCCGGCCAGGTGCGGCGCGGCGGCGGCGACCTCCCGGGCGGTCTGCGCGACCTCGGTCATCTGCTTCTTCAGGGCCGCCAGATCGGTCCGGTCCAGTGCGGCGGCCATGCCCCGGGCGGTGCTGACCGCCTGATCGGCGGCCTGCCGGGCGGCCCGGAAGGTCGGGTCGTCGGCCAGCTCGGGGTGGGCCTTGGCCAGCGCGTCCAGCCGGTCGCTGACCTCCTCGGCCCGGGTCACCACCTCGTCGGCCTTGGCCGGCAGCGCGTCGATGCCGTCGGCGAGCGCCTGCGCGCCCTCGGCGACCATGGTGGCCGCCCGCTGAATGTCGTCGGCGTTCTTGCGCAACAGCGGCTCGTACCGTTCAGCGGCGGCGTCCACCTTGGCCGCGGCGGACTTCGTCTCGGTCGCCGCACGGTTGGCGCCGTCGGCCAACTGCGCCGCGCCGCTGTAGAGCTGGTCGAGCCCGCCGGCCAGCTGGTCCGCGCCCCGCACGGACTGGTCGAGCCCGCCGGCGAGCTGCCCGGCCCCGTCCGCCGCGCGGTCCAGCCCGCCGGCGATCTTCCCGGCGCCCTCCTCGGACGCGCCGAGCCCGTCGTGGATCTTCCCGGCCCCGTCGGCGGCCCGCCCCGTCTCGGCCTTGGCGTCGGTGAAGCCGATCAGCATCCGGTCGAAGTACGAGGCGGCGGTGCTCTCCGCGGCGGCGGCCCGGATCTCGCTGAACGCGGAGCGGGCGAGCAGCCCGGAGAGGTAGTTGGTGGCGTCGTCGTTGACCACCTTCAGCTCGCCCCGGCGGGCCGGCTGGTCCGGTTCGGGGCTGGCCGCCAGGGTGGCGGAGAAGTCGGCCGGGATCGAGAAGACCAGGTGGTAGCGGCCGTCGCGCAGCCCTGCGGTGGCGTCGGCCTGGTCGGTGACGGTCCAGCCGAAGACCTTGCGGTCGAGCAGTTCGTCGGTGAGGTCCTTACCGGCGTGCACCTCGCTGCCGTCCGCAGCCTTCGCGGGCCGGTCGGCGTTCACCAGGGCGACCGGGATGCGGTCGAGGTTCCCGTACGGGTCCCAGAAGGCGTAGAGGTAGAGGGCGCCGTAGAGCAGCGGGATGACGGTGAGGACGGCGAGCGCGGCGCGCCGCAGCCGGCCCCGGGTCATCCGGCGCAGCTCGAAGAGCGCGAGTCGAACGACACTCATGCGGTCATCACCTCGAGGGCCTGGGCCTGCGCCGCCGCCCGCGGCGCGACGAGGGCGGGGGCGGGGGCGGGGAGGATCGGGTCGCCGGTCCGGTGCACGATCGCGGCGGCCATCGGCTCGACGGCGCGGGCGCTGGCGATCACGGCGTACCCCTGGTCGGCGAGGCGGCCCAGGGCGGCCCAGATCCACTCCCGTTCGGGGGCGTCGGCGCCGGCGTCCACGTCGTCGGCGACGATCAGGCTCGGGCCGCTCAGGCTGGCCAGCACCAGGCCGAGCACCTGCCGTTCGACGGGGGTCAGGTCGCGGCCGTACCGGTCGGGGTCGAGCGGCGCGTCGGTGAGCCCGGCGCCGGCGATGGCGGCGGCGAAGGCGTCCCGGCGGTACGCCCGGCGGGCCCGCACCGCGGCGACCGGGACGAGCTGGCGACGGCGGCGCGGCACCGGTCCGAGCAGCAGCAGCCGCTCCTGGATGTGCTCGGCGACGGTCAGCGTCGGGTCGGGCTCGTGCACCCCGGCGACCTGGCCGAGCGCGGCCGGGCCCCGACGGCGCAGTGCCCCGTCGGTGTACGGGAAGCGCCCGGCCAGGGCGAGCAGCAGGGAGGTGCGGCCGCTGCCGGGCGGCCCGGTGATGGCGTGCAGCTCGCCGGCCTCGGCAGCGAGGTCGACGTCCCGGTACACCCAGCCGCGGCGGGTACGCAGACCCAACCCGCTGGCCTCGACGATCTTCACGTTCCCGTCCCGATTTCTAAACTGACCGGTCAGTACAAAACATGGCCAGCATAGCGCCGACTGTCCGGTTCAGCGCAATTCGAGGCGACGTGATCCCGGCCATGCCGGGGCAGGACGCTGCTTAGAACAGCACGGTGGCGAGCGTGCCCACCGGCCGGAAGCCGCAGCGCTCGTAGACCCGCCGGGCGGGCAGGTTGAAGTCGTTGACGTAGAGGCTGACGGTGGGCGCGAACCGGACCAGCGCGTCCCGGACCACCGCGGCCATCGCGGCCGTGGCGATCCCCCGGCCGCGCCACTCCGGCGCCACCCAGACCCCCTGGACCTGGGCGGTGCGCCGGGTCACCACGGCCAGCTCGGCCTTGAAGATCACCTTGCCGTCCGCGAACCGGGCGTAGGCCCGGCCGGCGCGGACCAGATCGGCCACCCGCCGCCGGTAGCCGCGCCCGCCGTCCTCGGCCAGCGGCGACACCCCGACCTCCTCGGTGTACATGGCCACCGCCGCCGGGAAGAGCCGGTCGACCTCGTGGCCGCGCACCCGGCGCACCTCGGGGTCGGGTGCCACGGTGGGCAGCGCGTCCGTGGCCAGCAGTGGCTGGTTGGGGCGTACGTCCCGGGCCGGCCCCCAGTGGGCGGAAAGGCGGTCCCAGAGGCCGAGTACCGCGTCCGCGCGGCCGACGATCGAGGAACAGAGCCGTTCCTCGGTGCTCAACTGCTCGGCGAAGGCGGCCACCGCCGGCTCGGTGGCGAGCACCGGGGTCAGGTTGCCGCCCAGCCAGCAGATCGACTCCAGGTGGCGCCGGGTGCCGTAGCCCAGGATCCGGCCCTCGGCCCGCCACCAGGCCAGCCCACGGGCGGCGACCCGTTCGGCGACCTGTGCGCCGGCGTACGGGTCTAGGTCGAGCAGTCGTTCGACCGCGCGGCGCTCCGACTCCCCGAGTTGGCGTACCGGCACCGTGAGCACGGGTACCAGCCTGCCAGATGCAACCGGGCGCGCGCGGGCCGACCTGAGGACCCGGTGAGTGGCGGCTCAGCCGACCGGCACCGCCACCTCGGCGGGCGCGACCGGCCGCGTCCGGGCGGCCCACGCCACCACCGGCGGCACCAGCAGCCCGAGCAGCAGGAACAGCCCGCCCAGCAGCAACCAGCCGGGTACGCCCCAACCGACCGCGAGGGTGGTCACCACCACCGGGGCGATCATCGAGCCGAGCTGCATGCCCATCCCGTACGCGCCCTGGTACTGGCCCTGTGCGTGGGCCGGGGCCAGGCCGAACGAGATGCCCCAGCCGGCGGCGGCGTGCCACAGTTCCCCCACCACGTGCACCAGCGCCCCGGCGAGCAGCAGCGGTACGGCGACCGCGACGGACACGCCTCCACTGAGCGCGAAGAGCACGCAGGCCGCCGCGATCACCGCGCCCGCCCGCCGGGCGGCCCGACCCGCGCCGGCCAGGTCCTCGGTGCCGCGCGAGGCACGCACCTGGAAGAGGATCACCACCACCGTGTTGACCAGCAGACACCCGGAGATCAGCCAGCGCGGCGCGGTGGTGTGCCCGGCGATCCACAGCGGCAGCGCGATGTTGATCAGCCCGAAGTGCATCGACATCAGCCCGTCCAGCACGGTGAAGGCGAGGAACGGCCGGTCCCGCAGGGCGATCAGCCGGGGCCCGTGCGCCGGGGCCGGCACCGGCGGCACGGCCGGCAGCCGGAGCAGCACCGCCGCCGCGGCCAGGTAGGTGACCGCGTCGAGCAGGATCAGCGCCACGTACGCGGTCCGGGTGTCGGCGGCCAGGCCAACACCGGCCAGGACGGTGCCGACGGAGATCCCGACGTTGGTCACCGCTCGCAGGTAGGCCCGGGTACGCACCCGCTGGTCCGGCGGCACCGCCCCGGCGATCAACGCGCCCCGGGCGCCCCTGGTGGCCGAGTCGGCCACCGCCATCAGCACCCCGACCAGCAGGAACCCGGTGAAGGAGCGGACGGCCACCAGGCCCGCGGTGCAGCCGGCGGAGGCGAGCAGCGCGGTGATCTGGAGACCGCGCGGGCCGAGCCGGTCGGCGAGGTAGCCCATCGGCGTGCTGGCCACCAGGCTCACCAGCGCCGTGATGGTGAGACCGAGGCCGACCTGGGCCACGGTGAGTCCGACCGAGCGGGTGAGGAAGAGCGCGCTGGCGGTCAGCCAGGTGCCCCGGCCGACGGTGTTGATCAGGGTGGAGAGGGCGAGGGTCCGGGCCGGGCCCGGTTCGGGAAGCAGGCGCACGCCCGACACCATAGCAAGACGTACGTACGGTTTGTGGGTCGGCCCGCAAACCGTCTTGTCGCCGATGCATTGCCGATATATCGTTGATGCATCAGCGATAGGACGACAGAAGGAGAACCCGATGGGTTTCCACCGACGGATGCACCAGATGCACGAGATGCGGATGCGCGGCTTCGGCTTCCCGCCCGTACCGCCCGGCCCGCCGTTCCCGCCCGGGCCGCATGGGCACGGGCACGGGCACGGTCGAGGCGGCCGGGGACGCGGCCGGGGACGCCGGCCGAACGTGCGCGCCGCCGTGCTGGCCCTGCTCACCGAGCGGCCGATGCACGGCTACGAGATGATCCAGGAGCTCGACTCCCGGACCGGCGGGGCCTGGCGGCCCAGCCCCGGATCGATCTACCCGACCCTGCAACTGCTGGAGGACGAGGGCGTCATCACCGCGGCCGCCGACTCCGACGGCGGGCGGAAGCGGTTCACCCTCACCGAGCAGGGGCAGGCCGAGGCGGCAGCGGCGGCGCAGACCCCGCCGTGGGCGGAGTTCGCCGAGGCGACCGTCAACAGCTGGCACGACATCCGCGACGCCGGCCAGCAGGCCATGCACGCGCTGCGGCAGGTGATGACGACCGGCACCGACGACCAGCGGGAGCGGGCCGCCCAGGTGCTCGACGAGACCCGCCGCAAGCTCTACGCCATCCTCGCCGAATCCGAGTGAGCCGGCGTACCGCGTGGCGGGGGTGGCCCCGGGACCGCCACCCCCGCCACGGCTGATCAGTCCCGCCGGCGCGCGGTGACCAGCAGGTACTCCCAACGCATCACGCCACCGGCCCCGGAGTGCCGGCGGGCCAGGTCGGCGAGCTCCCGGTCCAGGGCGGCGACCCACTCGGGCTCCCCGGCGATCGACCGGTACGCGGCGATCGTCGGGCCGTAGTGGGCCTTGAAGTAGTCGCGGAACGCCCCCGGCTCGGCGAACCGGTCCACGGTGACGGACTGGCGGCGGGTGACGACCTCGGTCACCCGGTCGCCGAGCAGGGCGCGGACGTGCTCCTCACGGCCCCACAACGGGGGAGGCTGCGCCCCCGGCGGCGGCGGTGGCGAGTACGGCTTCATCGTGCCGAACAGCTGCCCGATGAACCCCTCGGGCGTCCAGCTGACCAGGCCGATCGTGCCGCCCGGCCGGCACACCCGGACAAGTTCGTCGGCGCTGGCCTGATGCCGGGGCGCGAACATCACCCCCACACAGGACAGCACCCGGTCGAACTCGCCGTCGGCGTACGGGAGCGCCTCGGCGTCCGCCTCCTGCCAGTCCAGGCGGGCGCCGCGCTCGGCGGCGAGCGCCCGCCCGATCTCCAACAGCTCCGGGGTCAGGTCGCTGGCCACCACATCCGCCCCGGCCAGGGCCGCCGGGATGGCCGCGTTTCCGGTGCCGGCGGCGACGTCCAGCACCCGGTCTCCCGGGCCGACACCGGCCGCCCGCACCAGCGTGGCGCCCAGCTCCGGAATCACCTCCGCGGCGACCGCGGCGTAGCTGCCGAGGGCCCACATCTGCCGGTGCCGGGCCTTCAGGGCCCGGTCCGTCTCCGTCGAGTCGATCATCGCTGCTCCTCTGCCTCGTCCTGCCTCGGACGCTAGGCAGCGGAGCACCGGCAACCTAGTACGAGATCTGTACCGGACCCGACAAGCTCCTGGTCCGGCCGGCTCCGGCCGCGTAGCGTGCCGGCCATGGGGGCCTCCTACCACCAGTTCTGCCCCGTCGCGAAGGCCATGGAGCTGCTCGACGAGCGCTGGACGCTGCTCGTCGTCCGGGAACTGGTGAGCGGCTCCGAGCGCTTCAACGAACTGCGCCGGGGCCTGCCCCGGATGTCGCCCACCCTGTTGTCCCGGCGGCTGCACCAACTCGTCCAGGCCGGCGTCGTGGAGCGGCACGTCGAGGGCACCGACGTGCGGTACGTCCCGACCCAGGCGGGGCGGGAGCTGCGGCCGGTGCTCGAGGCGCTCGGCGCGTGGGGGATCCGCTGGATCGGTGAGCTGGGCGACGCGGACCTGGACCCGAAGCTGCTGCTGTGGGACATGCACCGCCACGTCGACCACGACGCCGTCCCGGACGGGCGGACGGTGATCCACTTCCGCTTCCGCGACGTGCCGGCCAACCTGCGGGACTGGTGGCTCGTCATCAGCACCCTGGAGGCCGACGTCTGCGACGTGGATCCGGGCCATGGCGTGACAGTGACGGTGCTCGCCGACCTGCGCGGCCTGGTGCGGGTCTGGCTGGGCGACCTGAGCTGGCCGGCGGCGCTGCGCGGCGGCGCGGTGGCGGTGACCGGTCCGGAGGCGCTCCGCCGGGCCCTGCCCCGGTGGTTCACCCTCTCCGAGTTCGCCGCCGTGCCCAGGCCGAAGGCGTCGGCCTGACCTCGGACCCGGCTGGAAACGACGCGTGCGGCCGCCCCGGTCGGGGCAGCCGCACGTCGTGGCGGGTCCGCGCTCAGTGCACGGTGACCGTGGCGCCGGGGACCAGGTCGCGGAGTTCCTCGGGGATCTCGGCACCCATCTCGTCGGCCAGCCGGAGCGCCTCCTCGATCAGCGTCTCCACGATCTGCCCCTCGGGAACGGTCTTGACGACCTGGCCCTTCACGAAGATCTGGCCCTTGCCGTTGCCGGAGGCGACGCCCAGGTCGGCCTCGCGGGCCTCGCCGGGACCGTTCACCACGCAGCCCATGACCGCGACGCGCAGCGGCACCGGCAGCCCCTCCAGGCCGGCGGTGACCTCCTCGGCCAGCTTGTAGACGTCCACCTGGGCCCGGCCGCAGGACGGGCAGGAGACGATCTCCAGCCCCCGCTCGCGCAGCCCCAACGACTCCAGGATCGCGGTGCCGACCTTGATCTCCTCGACCGGCGGGGCGGACAGGGACACCCGGATGGTGTCGCCGATCCCCTCGGCCAGCAGCGCGCCGAAGGCGACCGCCGACTTGATGGTGCCCTGGAACGCCGGGCCGGCCTCGGTGACACCCAGGTGCAGCGGGTAGTCGCACTTCTCGGCAAGCTGCCGGTACGCCCGGATCATCACCACCGGGTCGTTGTGCTTCACCGAGATCTTGATGTCCCGGAAGCCGTGCTCCTCGAAGAGCGAGCACTCCCAGAGCGCCGACTCGACCAGCGCCTCGGCCGTGGCCTTGCCGTACTTGGCGAGGAGTCGCTTGTCCAGCGAGCCGGCGTTCACACCGATCCGGATCGGCACGCCCGCGTCGCCGGCGGCCTTGGCGATCTCCTTGACCTTGTCGTCGAACTGGCGGATGTTGCCCGGGTTCACCCGGACGGCCGCGCAGCCGGCGTCGATCGCCGCGAAGACGTACTTGGGTTGGAAGTGGATGTCGGCGATCACGGGGATCTGCGACTTCTTCGCGATCGCCGGCAGTGCCTCGACGTCGTCCTGGGACGGCACGGCGACCCGCACGATCTGGCAGCCGGCGGCGGTGAGCTCGGCGATCTGCTGGAGCGTGGCGTTCACGTCGGCGGTCAGGGTGGTGGTCATGGACTGCACCGAGACCGGCGCGCCCCCACCGACCGGCACCGGACCGACCATGATCTGGCGGCTGGCCCGGCGCGGGGCGAGCGGCGGCGGCGGTACGGGCGGCATACCGAGACTGACAGCGGTCACTTCAGGCACTCACCTTGAGAAGAGCGTGATCGGGTTGACGACGTCCGCGGTGACGGTCAGCAGCGTGAACGCGCCACCGATCAGGATCACCGCGTACGTGATGGGCATGAGCTTGAGGTAGTCGACGCGGCCGGGGTCGGGGCGGCCGATCCGGGCGTAGACCCAGGAACGGGCCCGCTCGAACCAGGCGATGGCGATGTGCCCGCCGTCCAGCGGCAGCAACGGCAGCAGATTGAACACGCCGATGAAGAAGTTCAGGTTGACGAAGAGCATGAAGAAGACGAACCAGGCGTTGTTCGCCACCGCCTCGCCGCCGAGCCGGCTGGCGCCGACCACGCTGATCGGGGTGTCCGCGTCCCGCTCGCCGCCGGTGATCGCGGTCAACAGGGCGGGCACCTTCTGCGGGATGCGCTGCAGGGCGTGTACGGTGCCCACCGCCATCTGGCCGGTGAAGTCGGCGGTGGCCCCGAAGGCGCCGACCGGGCCGTACTGGACCATCCGCGGGGTGCTCGGCTCGAGCGCGACGCCCATCGCGGAGACCGCCGAGGTGGCGCCCTTCGGGTCGTTCAGCGGCGGGCGCTGCACGGCGGCGAGGTCGAGCGTGGCGGTCGCCCGCTGGCCGTCGCGGACGTACTCGACGGTGGCCGGGCCCGGCTTGGCGGCGCGGACCACGTCGAGCATCTGGCCCCAGGTGGAGATCGGCTTGCCGTTGACCGAGGTGATCCGGTCGCCGTCCCTGAGCTGAGCCTGGGCGGCCGGGCTGGCCGGGTCCCCGGCCTGGCAGGCACGGGCGGTGTTCTCCACCACCACGCACGGGGCCAGGGCGATGACGGCGGGCTCGGCCTTGAAGGCCTCCTCGGTGGTCGGGAACTTCGGGTTGGGCAGGCCGACCGAGACCGCCATCACCCAGAGCGCGCCGAGGGCCAGGGCGAAGTGGGTGATCGAGCCCGCGGACATCACGATCGTCCGCTTCCACACCGGGTACCGCCACATGACGCGCGGCTCGTCGGCGGGGTCGACGTCGTCGTCCTGCGGGGTCATTCCGACGATCTTGCAGAAGCCGCCGAGCGGGATGCCCTTCACGCCGTACTCGGTCTCGCCCCGCTTGAACGACCAGAGGGTCGGGCCGAACCCGACGAAGTAGCGGGTGACCTTCATCCCGAAGCCCTTGGCGGTGAGCATGTGCCCCGCCTCGTGCAGGCTCACCGAGATGAGGATCGCCAGGGCGAAGAGCACCACCCCGAGCAGGTAAACCATCAGGCTCCTTCCACCGACCCGACGATGATCTCCTGGGCGTGCGCCCGTGCCCACGATTCGGCGGCGAGCACGTCCTCGACGGTACCTGGTTCGTCGAAGTCGGGAGCGTCCTCCAGCGCTTGCCGGAGGGTATCGACAATGCCGAGGAACGGCAGCCGCCCGGCGACGAACGCCGCCACGCACTCCTCGTTGGCCGCGTTGTAGATCGCCGGCCGGCACCGCCCGGCCTCGCCGGCCGCCTTGGCCAGCGCGACGGCCGGGAAGGCGGCGTCGTCGAGCGGGAAGAACTCCCAGGTGTGGGCCTTCGCCCAGTCGACGCCGGCGGCCGCCGCCGGCACCCGGTCCGGCCAGCCGAGGCCGAGCGCGATGGGCAGCCGCATGTCCGGCGGGCTGGCCTGGGCGAGCGTGGACCCGTCGGTGAACTCCACCATCGAATGGATCACCGACTGCGGGTGGACCATCACCTCGATGTCCGCGTACGCCACGTCGAACAGCTCGTGCGCCTCGATCACCTCGAGCGCCTTGTTGACCATGGTGGCGGAGTTGATGGTCACGACCGGGCCCATGTTCCAGGTGGGGTGGGCGAGGGCCTGCTCGGGGGTGACCTCGGTCAGCTCGTCGCGCCGCCGGCCCCGGAACGGCCCACCGCTCGCGGTGACCACCAGCCGCCGGATCTCACCCCGGGTGCCGCCACGCAGGCACTGCGCCAGCGCCGAGTGCTCGCTGTCGACCGGGACGATCTGCCCCGGCCGCGTCACGGCGGCCCGGACGAGGGGGCCGCCGGCCACGAGCGACTCCTTGTTGGCCAGGGCGAGGGTACGCCCGGCGCGCAGCGCCGCCAGGGTCGGCGCCAGCCCGAGCGAGCCGACCACCCCGTTGAGCACCACGTCACAGGGCCACCCGGCCAGCTCGGTCATCGCGTCCGGCCCGGCCACGATCTTGGGCAGCTTGAAGTCGCCGGTGGCCCAGCCGCGCCGGCTCGCCTCCGCGTAGAACGCCAGCTGGAGATCCTGCGCGGCGGACGCCCTCGCCACGCCCACCACCTCGACGCCCAGCTCCAGCGCCTGCGCGGCGAGCAGCTCGACGTTGCCGCCACCGGCACCGAGAGCCACCACCCGGAAGCGGTCCGGGTTGCGTTTGACGATGTCGATGGCCTGGGTACCGATCGAGCCGGTCGAGCCGAGCAGAACGAGGTCGCGGTGAGACGTCACCCGCCCATTCTTCCCCAGCGCTCCTCGGCGCCCGCTGGGAGCCTCACTCCTCGGTGTCCGGTTCCTCCGCCGGGGCCTCCTCGCCCAGCAGTTCGCCCGGATGCCAGCAGCGGCCCAGCCCCTTTACGCGTACCGATCTCTATCGCCACACGCCGATGCTCAACGAGGTGCTGGACTACGTGCCGCCACCCGACTCGTACGCCCCGATGCTGGACCACAACCCGGCGCGGATCGCCGCGGCCTTCCGGGTCGTGGTCGAGGCGCCACCGGGCGGTGTGGTGGTGCACTGCCACGCCGGCAAGGACCGCACGGGCGTACTCGTCGCGCTCCTGCTCGCGGTGGCGGGGGTCGGCGCGGACGGGATCGCGGACGACTACGCGGCCACGGAGGGCTGTGCGCGGGAGACGATGCTCAACACCCTCACCCATCTCGACCAGCGGTACGGCGGGGCGGCGAGCTACCTCAGCCGGGCAGGCCTCGAACCGGGTCTGATGGCGGCGGCGCGGTCCCGGCTGGTGGGCTGAGTCGTCACCCCACCCGGCGAGCGCCGAGCCGTCGTGCGGCCTCCTCGGGGTTCTCCGTGAGCAGGCCACGGGCATGCAGGTAACCGAGCAGCTTCCGGTCCGGCTGCGCCGTGACGGTGATGGTCACTCAGTCCCTCGCCCTCAGCACGAAGGCCTCCAGGTCGATGCCGCCGTACCAGTCGGTGCGGGTGCCGAGGTGGGTCATGCCGAGCCGTCGGGCCACCGCCATCGACGCCTCGTTGCCGGCCATCACCACCGCGTAGACCTGCCGGGTCCCGGTGGCGAACTCGCGGTCCAGCACGGCCCGGGCCGCCTCGGTGGCATAGCCGTGGCCCTGGGAGTCCGGGTGCAGGTGCCAGCCGACCTCGACGTCGTCGGTGGCGGTCACCCCGTCCCGTCCGGGTAGCGGCTTCAGCAGCACGCTGCCCGCCGCCCGGCCCGCGTCCCGCGGCTCGATCGCCCAGATCCCCCACCGCCCGGCGTACGGCTCGTACCGGTCCCGCCAGGCGCGTACCCGCTCCCGGGCCTCGGCCGGGTCGGTCATCCGCCCCTTCCCCCCGCCCAGCCAGCGCATCACCTCGTCGCGGGAGTAGATGTCGTAGACGCGGGCCAGGTCCTCCGGCGTCTCGGTCCAGTCCCGCACCAGCAGGCGGTCGGTCGCGGCGATCGTCATGCCGCCGGATGGTAATGCGCGCCCTCCCGCCGGACCGGGAACGGGCGGAGGGACTGCCGGGGGGCGGCGGGCGCGGCTAGGGTGCGCGGGTATGAGCGAAGCGAGCGAGCTGCCGGGCCGCGCCGACGTCGTCGTGGTCGGATCCGGGCACAACGGGTTGGTGTCGGCGATCCTGCTGGCCCGGGCCGGGCTGGACGTGCTGGTGCTGGAGGCGGCCGAGGTGATCGGCGGTGCCACCCGGACGGAGAACCCGTTCCCCAAGGTGCCGGGGCTGCGGCACTCCACCGGCTCGTACCTGCTCGGGCTGATGCCGCCGGAACTGCTCGCCACGCTGGACGTCAAGATCCCGGTGCTGCGGCGCGACCCGCACTACTTCCTGCCCACCCCGGGCGGGCTCGGCTCGCCGTACCTGCTCTTCGGCAGCGACGCCGCGGCCTCCCGGCGGCAGGTCGCGGAGATGTTCTCCCCCGCGGACGCGGCCGCCGACGACGCCCTCCAGGCCGAGCTGGCCCACCTGCGGGCGGATCTGGCCCCGGCCTGGCTGGCCGAGCCGCTGCCGGTGGAGGAGACCGCCGAGCGCTACGTCCGCCCCGCCCTGCGCCAAGTCTTCGTCGACCTGGTCCGCGGCTCGGTCGTCGACTACCTGGCCCGCTTCGACTTCCGCTCCGAGCTGCTGGTCAGCATGTACGCCGTCACCGACGGCCTGTCCGGCCTCAACGCCGGCCCGGACGACCCCGGCACCGGGCACAACTTCCTGGTGCACAACATGTGCCGGCTGCCCGGCGCGGGTGGCACCTGGATGATCGCCCAGGGCGGCATGGGCACCGTCTCCCGGACCTTCGCCGAGGCCGCCCGCGCCGCCGGGGCCCGCATCCTCACCGGTACGCCGGTCACCGCGATCACGTTGGACCGCGGCGCGGCCAGCGGTGTGGTGCTCGCCGACGGCCGCCAGGTGGCCACCTCCGTGGTGCTCGGCGCCTGCGACCCGTACCGGCTGATGGGGCTGTTGCCCGACGGCGCGCTCCCGGCGGCCCTCGACGAGCGGATGGCGGCGGTCCGCCGCCCCGGCACCACGCTCAAGCTCAACCTGGCGCTGACCGGGCTGCCCCGCTTCTCCTGCCTGCCGGCGGACGCGCCGAGCCCGTTCGGCTCCACCATCCACCTGCTTCCCGGCTCAGCCTCGCTGGTCGGCGCGGGCGGCGAGTCGCCGATGGCCGCGCTGCGCGGGATGTGGGCGGACGTGCGGGCCGGTCGGCTGCCGGCGGAACCGACCATCGAGTGGTACCTGCACACCACGGTCGACCCGTCGCTCTCCGACGGGGCCGGGCACCACTCGTCGGCGCTGTTCGTGCAGTCGGTCCCCTACGAGCTGGCCGGCACCACCTGGGACGCCGCGCTGCCCGGCTACGTCGAGAAGTTGATCGGCATCTGCGAGCGGTACGCCCCGGGCACCGGCGACCTGATCGCCGACGCGGTGCCGCTGCCCCCGCCCGGCATCGAGGCGCACTTCGGCATCACCGGCGGGCACATCCACCACGTCGACAACACCGTCTCGTTCACCGACCGGATGCCGTACGCGACCGGGGTCGACGGCGTGTACGCGGGCAGCGCCGGCTGCCACCCGGCGGGCAGCGTGATCGGCGCCGCCGGCCACAACGCCGCCCAGCGCATCCTCGCCGACCTCGACCGCTGACCCCTCCCGCGCGATCTTGCACTTCGGGTTGACCTTCTGTGGCATTTGCCCCAGGACGTTCCCACCCGAAGTGCAAGATCGCCGGAGGCGGGGGAATGTCAGCTCGCTGCCTCGCCGGCCGGGGCCGGGGTTTCGGCGTCGGCGCGGTGGGCGCGGATCTTGTGGCCGACGCTGGTCAGGCAGCGGCCGCTGGCCAGGTCGAACCGCCAACCGTGCAGCTGGCAGGTGAGCTGGTCGCCCTCGACGATGCCGAACCGGCTCAGGTCCGCCTTCAGGTGCGGGCAGCGGCGCTGCACCACCCAGCCGTCCAGCGTGATGTCCTCGGCGTCGACCGCCCGCTCGTGCTCGTCGTACCAGCCCTCGGCGTACTGGAGGCGCTCCTCGGAGAGGCACTTGAAGAAGGCGTAGACGAACTCGTTGTACTGGCCGATCCGGGCGGCGGAGAACCGGCAGGAGAGGAAGAGCGAGTTGACCCAGTCCACCTCGCCGATGTGCAGCAGGTGCTCGACCAGCGCCCGCTCGGTACGGAACCGGTAGCGGACCTTCTCGTCCGCGTACGGCCGGACCTCCTTGCCGGGGAAGTCGACCACGATGGATTCGACGCTGTCCCCGTCGTAGCCGACCAGGTCGAAGCGGACCGGGCCGCCGACCCCCTTGGCCAGGTAGATCGACTCGTCCAGCAGCGGCTCGATCCGGCGCTTCATCTCGCCGAGCACGTCGACCTCGGGGTGCCGCCAGGACACCTTCTCGGCCTCGATGATCGGGCGCTTGCGCTCCCGCATCTCCTCCAGGTGGGCGACCTTGTCGGCGAAGAACTCCTCGACCGGCACCGGGTGCGTGGTGGTCGTGCCCTCGGTGGTGATCTCCGCGACGCTGCCCGGCAGCAGCACGATCCCGTTGGTGCCGCCGACCTTGGCGTACTCGGCCAGGAAGACCGACTGGTCGGGGAAGATGTTGCCCTCGTCGCCGAAGATGTCGTTGAACTGCCACAGCGCGTCGTCGAGGAAGCACGGCGGGCCGGCGATCGGGAAGACGTTGTCCGCCTTCAGGTCGTCGATGTAGCGCCAGGTGCGGTCGAACTGCCGGTCCCGCTTCTGCTTGCCGAACGCGGTCTTCGCCGCCTGCGGCAGCTCGTAGACCATCGGATACCAGATCGCGCCGGAGAACTGGAGCATGTGCGCGTGCACGTGGCCCAGCTCGGCGAAGACGCTCAGGTCGGTCGGGCGGGCGTCGTTCTGGTTGAGCAGCCGCACCCCGTCGTACTCGACCCAGAGCGAGGAGTCACCGATCGGCCCGTCGGTGGGGCTGGTCAGCGCCTGGATCATGATCTTCAGGCCGCCGGGCAGCTCCACGACCTGCTCGTTGGGCGCCTTGAGGAACTTGGTGAAGCCCAGCGCCCGCAGCTCGTCCTCCATCTCGGAGGTGGGGAACTCGGGGAGCAGGACGGTGGCGTCCTTGGAGACGAAGTCACGCAGGTGCTTCGCGTCGAAGTGGTCCCGGTGCAGGTGCGACACGTAGAGGTAGTCGACCTGGCCCAGGGCCTCCCAGTCGAGCTGGGAGTTGTCCGGAAAGGGGAACCAGGAGGCGAAATAGGCGGGATTGACCCACGGGTCGCACAGGATGCTGCCCGCGGCCGTGTCGATCCGCATGCTGGCATGTCCCGTACCGGTCACTCGCACCGCGGTCCCCCTCAAAAAGGCAATCAGACGTACGTCAAGACGCTACCGGAGGCAGTGTGGTCATCGTTCCGCGACGCCGGTAGTGCCCTTCCGCCCCGTTGGCAGAACCAAGAACCCGGGTGCTCAGTCGTGGACCCGCCCGGTCCAGCTCCGCCGTCGCTCCGGCGCATCGGCGCACCAGGCGTCCATCAGCCCGGCGACCCGGTCGGCCGGCGCCGCGACGTGCACCCGCTGCCCGCCGGCGACCTGGTGGTCGGCGTTCTGCGCCAGGCTGCCCCCGGCACAACAGGAACAGACCATCCGTACGCCGCTGGACGGCTCCGCCGCGTAGCCGTGCTCGTCGAAGAGCGCCGCCAGGGCGCGGACGTCCTCCGGCGTGCCAGCGGACACCTCGACGGTGGCGGTCGGCAGGTCCGAGGCCCGGAACAGCAGCAGTTCGTCGAAGACCGGGAAGGACCGGTCGCCGACCGTCCGCTCGCCGTTGGGCGCGCCGTCGTGCACCACGACCTCGCCGAACCGCCGGCCGGATTCCGGGGTCGGCACGTTGAGCACCCGGGCGCGGGCCGGGCAGAGCCGCCGCGCCCAGACCACCTCGCCGCACTCCAGCCGGATCGGGGTGGTCCCGAGGTTCGCCTCGATCTCGCCGTCGCCGTCCGGGATGGCCAGGCCGAAGCCCCGCCAGGCGTCCCGCGCGGTCGCCCAGTCCTCCATGATCGTGGCCGCGATGCCCAGATTCCAGTACGCCGGGTCCTGGTTGCCCCGTTCGGCCCGCGCGGCGGCCTCGCGGCCCAGCTCGTACGCCTTGGCCCAGTTACGCAGGAACTTGTGGGCCAGTGCCGCGTCGTACCACCAGACCGCCGCGTGGGGATGGTCCGGATGCCGCCGGACCAGGCGTTCCAGCTGCTCGCCGGCGACCGCCCAGTGCTGCGCGTCCCACGCTTCGTACGCCGCCTTGAGCAGTTCCCGGTCGCCCTCGCCGGTCATCGCGTCCCCTATCAGGTCGGGCCCTGCGCCGACGCCGGCACGGGGCGTGCCAGACTAACCGGAGATCCGATCGCGAGGGAAGGACCGACAGTGGCAGGAAGCGAGCCGGTAACCGCGCCAGATCAGCACAAGCCCGGACACCGCAGGTCCGGACGGATCGGGGCGGTGCTGTCGGCGGCGGTGTTGGTGATCATGGCGTTCTGCGGCAACCACCGGGGCAGGGTCGAGGACATCTGGCTGGTCGGGATCGCCGCGCTGCTGCTGGCCATCGTGATCGGCGACGCGGTGCTGCGCCGCAACGGCCTGCGGTCCTGACCGCCGGTCACACCCGCTCAGTACGCGCGAGGGCCCGCCCCCGGCCGGGGGCGGGCCCTCGTCGTTCCCGGCCGGCTCAGCGGCCCAGGAGGATGTCCTGTACGTCCTTGAGCGCGGCGTCGACCTCGGCCTCGAAGTAGCCGCCCGGCACCAGCCCGAAGCGCAGGGTGTCCAGGTCCTTCGGGTTCACCGGCATCGGGTTGCGGCCCTGCATGCCGCCGAGCAGTGCGTCGAAGAACCGGTCGACCTGGTCCGGGTCGTACCCGCTGCCGAACCGGCGCACCTGGAAGCTGCGCCGGATCTGGTCGACCCGGTAGAGGTCGCTGCCGGGCGGACCGGCCATCGGCGGACCCCCCATCGGGGGGCCACCGACCGGTGGGCCGGACATGCCGGGGCCGGGGCCGTAGCCCTGGTCCGGGCCGGGGCCGTAGCCCTGGTCCGGGCCGGGACCGTAGCCCTGGTCGTGGCCGCCCCCGAAGCCCTGCTGCGGCACGGGCGGCGGGCCGGCCGGGCCACGACGCAGGTCACGCAGGTCCCGCTCGGGCATGCGGATCTCGGCGGTCATGTCGGGACGGCCAGGGCGTCGGCCGGCATCGAACCCGTCGAACCGGTCATCCGGGCCGTAGCCGCCCGAGCGGTCATCCGGGCCGTAACCGCCGGGGCGGTCATCCGGGCCGTAACCGCCGGGGCGGTCGTCCGGGCCGTAGCCGCCCGACCGCTCGTCCGGGCCGTAACCGCCCGGGCGGTCGTCCGGGCCGTAACCGCCCGGGCGGTCGTCCGGGCCGTAGCCGCCGGGGCCGGGCGAAAGGCCACGAGGCGGCGGGCCACCGTGCCCCATCGGGCCGGGCCCACCTGGACC
>NZ_JAPDPH010000086.1 GCF_026013475.1 Micromonospora yasonensis
AAGAGCGGCAACCAGCTTCCGCGAATCCGCGTGCTCGGCTCTGCCAACAAGACGGTGCTGGTGTTCCGCCGACCGTGCCGGCGGACGGGTAAGCTCGCTGACCTTTGGCACGGTCCGCGTCTGCTGGGCAAGCACGCCGGTCAGGTGTCAGCCATCGGTGCCGGGGCGAACAAGGGCCGCACCGCGTGGGCCGCCTGGATCGCGGTAACGACCTGGGTCAGTTGTTGGTAGTCGCCCCCGGCCGCCCTGATGAGGGTGTCCGCATCGGCGTGGTTGCCGAGGTAACACTCGGCGATGGCGCGCAGGAGAAACGCGACGCTGAATAGGTCCGGCGGGTCAACACTCGGCCGAATGTCGAGTAGCAGCGACCGCGCATGCTTCGGCTGCTGGTTGAGCAGGTGAGCCAGGCTCATGGCGACACGAGCGGACAACATGTGCGGCTGCGCGTGGAAGGCGAGTTGGGCCAGTTCCGAGATCTCCAACACCTCTTGGTGTTCGACCGGTGAGCCGTTCACCGCTGCGGCGTACAGGTACCACAACCCGAACTGGACGGTAAGTACCTGCGCGATTGCGGCGGCGGCCGCGGGATCGGTGCTGTCGGCGCGAGCCAGTGCCGCAAGCCGCTCGGCGTCGGCGATGAGGTCCGCCGCCGACTGCGTGTGTCCCGTGCTCCAGCGCTGCTGGAAGGCGGCGAGCGCGAGTCGCGGGTCGTTGCCGTCGCGAACAGGATTGCCGAGACGATGATCGCCAACCTTTCCTCGGGCAATCGTCTGCAACGTCCTGGTTACCTCCTCCTGGTAGTAGCCCGCCTGTAATGCGGCGCGGGTGGCTGTTGGGGCGAAGAGCCAGCGAAGCAGGTTGCGGCCGTCGCTGCGGGGTGATTTCCCGGGAATGAGATTGGCCATCCCGAGCAGCGCCGCAACAAGCGCTGCGCCGAGCAGTGCGGCGCGTGTCAACGGCGTGCTCGTCGACGCCGTTGCGGTACCGAGCACCGCTGCGGTGAGCAGGTTCGTCATCGGGCCGCCGAGGTAGAACAGCACCATCCGCAGCGGCAACGCGGTCGCCGACGGCGCCGGCCGGATCCACACTTCATTCCGCCACCCGGTAAAGGGTGCGATACGGACCGCGATGACTGGCAGACGCAGCAGCTTCGCCACGATGAGATGCCCGAACTCGTGCAGGACGAGGTGCGCCCACAACGACACGCAGGTGAAGCCGGCGGCGGCGAGCGCGCCCGTCACGGACTCGGTGACGAGTAGCGCGAACGCGACCGCCTCCAACAGCAAGAGGATGGACGCGGCGACCAGCCGTCGGCGGGGGGAGGTCACTGGGAGATAGTACGGCTGGACAAAGTAGAGGCCCAGGTACTTACCGTACGCACGTCGCACACCGCGACGCCGATCCACGTTCGCGATGCCCGCCCGGCTTCACCATCCTCTTCTAGCCGAGATCCGCGCGCATCCGTCCGCTTTGAGGTGACCGGAAGTAATCGGAGGAAGCAGCCGGTCCGGTGACGATGACAGCCCTCAAGGCAGCGAGGCCGATCCGAACCCGGTGCGGAAATCGTCACGGTGTGAGATAGTGCCGAGAGGGTGCCCGATCGCTGGGCCGCGAGGTGCTGCGCGGAGCGGTACGCGTCGTCGGCCACCGATGACTCCCGGCCATCGGAAACGACGAGGCCCAAGACGTCGTCTCCCGTTGTCACCGCCATGACACGACCTTCCCCGACCCGGCGGTGAACAGCTTGTCCGTCCGCTTGTTCCTGCTGCCTTGCCTGCCCGTCCACGTCCCCGCCCGGTACCGATGCCGGCACTACCCGCCCGGGTTCAACTACCGGCGGCTGTCAATGCCGCGGAGCTTCTACTGGGGATGGCTCTCCCATCCCGCTGCGGCCGAGTTACCGCGCAGCACATCCTGCAGGGGCTGGGCTGGCAGCCGGGCCGCCGCCTCGACATCCACCCGCACCAAGGGGTGCTCGTCATCGCCTCGGTCAAGGATGGTCGGCACAGGGTGGGCAGCCGCGGCCAGTTGCCCCTACCGGCTTCCGCCCGACGTATGTGCCGGATGGGGCATCGCCAGCCGGTGCTGCTCGCCGCGCTCGTCGCCCATGACCTAGTTGTGGTGCACCCTGTCGGCGCCGTCGCTCGCCTGTTCGCCGACCTGCACGTTGAGGTGGCAGGAGGCGACCATGCCTGCTGACCCTGCCGCTGTTGCCGTGGCCCGGCAGGTCCTGGACCGCATTGGCGTCACCTTGGCCGATCTAGGGTCCGACGCCGGCGTGGTGGTGTCACTGCCGACGGTCGCCGAGTATCTGCCGCGCGTTATCGCGGCGGCGGGCCCGGGTGCGAGACGTACGTACGGCACGTACTGGGAGCGGATGGCCGCCGCCTGGGGCGACCGACCGGTGGACGCGGTTGCGGCCAGTGACGTCGAGGCGATGAAACAAGAAATGATCGCCACGGCTCGGTCGCGGCGTAACAGCCGTAACGGTCGGCATGCCGGCGAGCACGTCATCGCCGCCGCCCGCGCCTTCTACTCCCGGGCTGTCGCTGACGGTCTGATCGGCGCGTCGGCCAGTCCCGCCCATCGTGTCGCCAAACCCCGCCGCCTCCCGAGCACGCGCCGTGCCTTGACGCCGCACGAACTGGAGGAGATCAACGCGGTGGTGCGGACCAGCGGCAACGATGTCATCCTCGACGCCCTCCTGCTGCGCCTGCACACCGAGAGCGCCTGCCGGCGCGGCGGTGCCCTCGCGCTGCGGCTTGTCGACCTGGACCGCACCAACGGCCTCGTGCGTCTGACCGAGAAAGGCACCGTACGGTGGCAGCCGATCAGCCTCGACCTCGCCGAGCACCTGCACGACCACGCCCGCGTCCGCGGCGCCGCCCGGCCCACTGAGCAGCTGTTGCGCTACCGCAACGGCCAGCCGATCAGCAGCCGCCGCTACGACCACCTCTGGAAACGAATCGGCGACCGCCTGCCCTGGGTCGCCGCCCAGGGCATCTCCACCCACTGGCTGCGCCACACCACCCTTACCTGGGTGGAACGCCACTTCGGCCACGGCATCGCGCGTGCCTTCGCCGGCCACACCGACAGCCCCGGATCTTCCACCACCACCTACATCAAGGCCGACGTACACGCCGTCGCTGACGCGTTGTCGGCGATGACCGGCCAACCACACCCACTCGGCACGATGGAAGGAATCTCGGACGTCTGGCCGACAACCAGTCGCCATTGACCGGCCTTCTTCGATCGAGAACCGGCTTGCTCCCTCCTACGGCTGAAGGGCGCGAGGGAGTTCGTGTGAACTCGATGAGAAGAGCGGAGTGACGGGAGCCTGCCATGCTCCGTTCTGTGGGAGCCCCGGGGTGAGGTCCCGGGGCCACCCGGCCAAGTTCCGGCACGGGGAGAAGTTGGAGTCGAAGGTAGCGCAACGGGCAGGCGTCAAGCCTGAGTTTGGTAGTGACCCTGTGGCGTAGCCCTTGAGCTTTCCGACGGGAAGCTTGAAGCTATTCGTGTAATGGCAGGAGCAATTGTCAAGACCTGTGGATCGATCGTTCAGGGGACGTAGACGAGGTTCACGCGGTAGCGGTATCCAGGTCCGTGCTCGAAGACGTCGACATGCGCCCCGTCCCGCACGATCTCATCGATCAACGACCCGTCCGTCGCTGTCGGCGCCTGCGCCACGTCCGGGTCCGCTGGCGTCGACGCACTCTGGGTGACTACGGTGAGCATGGGCGTACCTCCCCGACCCGCGTTGGCGCGCGGGCCTGCTTGATTCCTTCACTCGGGCTCCTTGGGAAGGCACGCCCTTCCCAAGCCCATCCACAGGTTTCAAGCATTGCTCTAATGGCAGTCCGACCTCCTGGTCGCCTATCACATCATGTAGGTCGAGCATCACCTGATGAACTGCGGTTTGTCGTGCGGTCCGCTCTCTGGCTGCTGTGGTTGAGCCTGGGCTTTACTGCTGTCGCCCCCTCGGGCGGTTTCCTCAACTTGTAGAAGGTTGTCGATGATTACGGCGATGCCGTCTTGGGCGGCCGGTGAGAGCTTGGTGATGGATCGTGCCATCACGCGGACGCGCCGGCTGTGTTCTTCGGGTTCTTCCTGGTCGCCGAGTAGGTAGCCGGCGGGCACGTCGAAGAACTGGGCGAGCGCGCGGAGCGTGGATGCTTTGGGGTTGATTCGGGGCGCGCGCAGCAGGTTGCGGATGCCCTCGGCGGTGATGCGGTGGCCGGCCTTGGTGAGTTCCCGGGCAACCTCGGCCTCTGTGTAAGGTGGCCGACCTTCGGTGCCGGCCTCGAAGAGGGTTCGGAGCCTCGTTTGGATCAGGTGTGAGGCTGCGGCCTCGGCCTGGTCGGCTGGTGTGTCCTTCATGGAGTCCCCCAACTCCAACCACAGTTGGCCACAACAAAAACTGCGGTTGACGCTCTTCTGTGACCTGTGCTTAGCTCTCGGTATCGCTCTCGCAACTGCGGTTCGGTTAAACCCGAACTGGAGTTGCCTGGAGCGTAGCGGATCGGGTCGCCGTACGCGAGATGGCATCCCGGCACGCGGGCGGCGACGTAGGAGGGGACACGTCGTCGCTGTAGGGCCTGCTTCGTCTGGTCAGCGTCCAGGTCGTGACAGTAACGGGGGACCGGCCGCGTCGATGTCGACGTCGGTCAGTGCTGTACGGCAAGCCTTACGGGGAGGCGGACGTGCAAGGTCCATCGGACGAGCAGCCCGAACAGCTCGCCGCCCGCGCGCCTTCGGGCGGGTGTGGCGGTGGGCAGGGGGAGCCGGCGGGCAGGGAGAGGGCCCTCCCGCCGGCTCCCACCCCCGAACAGATCGCGGCCCGAGCCCTGGCCTCGGTGCCTTCGAGGCCGCGCCTTGTCGGTGAGGCGGCGGTGCGGGAGATCCCGCGGGAGTTCGGCGCCGGCAGGCGGGTGGAGACGCTGTGGTGGCGGGCGGCGTCGCTGCGGGCGGGCTGCCCGCTGGTATGCGTGTCCTCAGCGGACGGCGGCGTCGGGCGGTCGGTGTTGACCGTCGGGCTCGGCGGGCTGCTGGCTCTTGCCGTTCCCGACCCGGTGGTGGCGGTCGACGCGACCTTGCTATTCGGAGGCGGCAGGGGGGCAGTACACCGCACCAACGCCGGCACCCGGTGTTGACGCCGCAGGGTGGGTGGTCATGAACCGGGATCTGACCAAGCTGACGATGGGTCTGCCCCAAGCGTGGGCGGCATTCCTCCTCGATTGGGATCGGTCGCTGCGGTCGGGAAACTACTCGCCGACCACGCGCTACAACTACCTGCTGGCCTCTGCTCAACTGGGCCGGTACCTCGCGGGCGACCAACGGGAGTCGGGGGAGGCTGCACTCACTCCGACCGCCGTGACGCGGCGGCATGTCGAGGCGTTCCAGGCATGGATGATCAAGACCCGGTCGCCGGCCACCGCCCTGAACAAGCACAAGGCCCTGCAGCAGTTCTTCAAGTGGCTCACGGTCGACGAGGAGGAGATCGACCAGTCGCCCATGCTGCGGGTACGCCAACCCAAGACACCACAGCGGCTCATCCCAATCATCCGGGACGAGGACACCAAGAAGCTGCTGGATACGTGCAAGGGCAAGGGCTTCGTCCACGTCCGTGACCTAGCGATCATCCGCTTGTTGGCCAACACGGGTGCGAGGCTGTCCGAGGTAGCCAACCTGCAACTCGACGACGTCGACCTGTCGCTGGACACGGTGCGCTATCACGGCAAGGGCGCCAAGGACCGGCGGGTCCGACTCGGACCCAAAACCGCCCGGGCGGTCAGCCGCTACCTGAGCGCCCGCAGCGGGCACACAGGTGCCGGGCTACCTCATCTGTGGCTGGCGGTACGTGGTCCCCAGCCGCTGACCGGCAACGGCATCAAGCTGATGCTCAAGCGGCGCGGTCTGCGCGCCGGGGTCGATGGCGTGCACGCGCACCGCTGGCGGCATACCTACGCACACGAGTGGAAGCTGGCCGGGGGAGACACCGGTGACCTCATGCTGGTGCTCGGCTGGTCATCCGACGACATGCCGCGGCACTACGGCGCCAGTGCCGCCGCCGAGCGAGCCCAGCAGGTGCAAGCCCGAATGGGGATCGGTGAACGTGTCTGACCGTGAGAAGAATCTGCATACAGGGAGGTGTGGGGGAGGAGCGGGCATGACCCCGGAGCAGCGTCGCCGCCGTGCCCGCATCGCCGCACATGCCTCCTGGGCCAACACCACTGACCGTACGGCCCGCACGTCTTCCGGCACCAAGGCGTTTCTCGGTCGGTTTGAGCGCCAGGTCGACCCCGACGGCGCGCTGCCCGAGGACGTCCGGGCCGCTATGGCCAAACACGCGAGGACCGCGTACATGCTGCAACTGGCCGAGCGCTCGGCGGCGGCACGCCGACGCCGAGCCCAATCGTAGGACCCTTGATTGCGTGAGCAACTCCTGGCAAACAGCCGCATCTTCGCTGGCTGTGGTACCCCAAAACCCGATAGGTGGTTGGCGAGCGACGCGATGATTTCCGTGGTCTCGCGAGCGCATGAACGGAGCCTGCCGGTCGCCCCGGCCCGACGCAGCCGCAGTTCCCGGCTGTTGCCCAACACGGGCACCTGGCCGCATCCTCGATGAACCAAATTCCCCGCACGACGCGATAGTTCTTGTGTGTGGCGAAGAAGAAGACAGGAGCCGGAGCGGCCGGTCGACGAGTTCAGCAGTGACGCCGAGTTGTTGCGGGCGGTCGCAGCCGAGCGGACCGAGGCTCTCCGATTGCTGCATCACCGGCACGCGCCCTGGCTGCGTGCCCGGCTGCGCCGGCGCTGCGCGGACCCCGATTTGGTTGATGCCGCGCTCCAGGACACGTTCGTCGCCATTTGGACCGACGCCCATCGGTACGAGCCGACCGGTGCCGACGCCGCGGGATGGATATGGACCATCGCTGCCAGGCGGCTCGTGTCCGCGCTGCGCGGTCCCGCGCACCGCTGGCTCAGTGGCGCCAACACCGAGTTGCCCGACGTCGCCACGGCGCCGTCAGCCGAAGAGTTGGTGCTGCTGGGCATCGAGCACGGCGACCTGGGCGGAGCGATCGATCGGCTCCCGCCGGAGCTGCGGGCGCTCATCCAGGCCACGGCTATCGACGGCTTGACCGTGCGGGAGGCGGCCAAGCTGCTCGGCATCGCGGAGGGCACGGCAAAGACCCGGCTGCTGCGCGCCCGGGCCCGGTTGAGGGAGTTGCTGACATGACCGGCTGGCATATCGACGCGGCGTTGCTCGCGGACTACGAACGGGGAGCGCTCGGTCCGAGCCGGGTCATGGCCGTCGACGCTCATCTGCTGGCTTGCGCCTCCTGCCGCGGACGCGTTGAGGTCGACACGGTGTGGCTGGCCGGCGACTGGGCGGCCGTGTTCGACGCGGTCCATGCGCCCAAGCAGGGCGCGCTACGGCGGCTTCTGGGTCGGCTCGGGCTACCTGAGCATCGGATCCAGCTGCTCGCCGCGACACCGGCGCTGCGCTGGTCCTGGTTGAGTGCGACCGCAGCGGTGCTGGCCTTCGCAGTGGCCGCGGCCTATCTTGGCCAGACCGGGGCGCGAGTCAGCGACGCCCTCTTCCTCGTCTTCGCGCCGATCCTGCCGGTGCTGGCAGTCGCCACCGCGTACGGGCCGCCGGCCGACCCGATGCAGGAGATCACCGATACGACGCCGATGGCCGGGCCGCCGCTGGTCCTCTGGCGCGCCACCGCGGTCGTCGCCGTCGCGATGGCCATGGGCATGGCGGCGGCGGTCCTGCTGCCCGGACCGGGTTGGTACGCCGTCGCATGGCTGCTGCCCGCCCTGCTGCTCAGCATCGGGAGCCTGGCGCTGAGCACCATCGTTCCGCTCTCGACCGCCGCCAGCCTGCTGGGCGGTGCCTGGCTGGCCGTCGTGGGCACCGCGGCCACGGTCCACCGTGAATCTTCTCTGCCGGTCATCTTCGGTGGCACCGCGCAACTCGGCTACCTGCTCGCCGCGGCGGTGGCCGTCGCGGTCCTGACCGTGCGGCGAAGCCGCCTCGACCCGGGGGAGACCCGATGACCACCGTCAGCATCGACGGGCTCGGCAAGCGTTACGGGGCCACGGTCGCGCTGGACGACCTGGATCTGGAACTCGGGACGGGGGTGACCGGCTTCCTCGGCCCAAACGGCGCCGGCAAGACCACCCTGCTGCGCTGTCTGGCCACCGCACTGGCGGCCGACCGGGGCCGGCTGCGGATTCTCGGTCTCGACCCGGCGGTCCCCGCGCAGCGGACCGAACTGCGCCGGCGGATCGGCTACCTGCCACAGAATCCGGGGCTCTATCCCCAGTTCACCGCCTACGACCTGCTCGACTACGTGGCGGTGCTCAAGGAGATGACGAACGGCCAGCAGCGCCGAGCCGAGGTGCGTCGGGTGCTCGACGAGGTCGAGCTGACCGACCGGGCCAGGACCAAGGTGCGCAAGCTTTCCGGCGGTATGCGGCAGCGGCTGGGCCTGGCCCAGGCCCTGCTCGGCGAGCCCCAGCTGCTGATCCTTGACGAGCCCACGGTCGGCCTCGACCCGGAGCAGCGGATGCTGTTCCGGGCCTTGATCTCCCGGCTCGGCGAGAGGCGCACCGTGCTGCTGTCCACCCATCAGACCGAGGACGTGGGCGCCCTCTGCGAACGGGTCGTGGTGATGAACTCGGGGCGAGTGATCTTCGATGGAAGCCCGCGAGAGCTGGTCGCTGCCGCCGATGGCCGGGTGTGGCTGTCGACCACGGCTCCGTCCGGCTCCCAGGCGTACTGGCGCAATGCGGACGGGCTGTATCGGACGCTGGGTGACCAACCCGAGGGCGGTGAACGGGGTCAACCGTCCCTTGAGGATGGCTATCTGCTCCTGCTCGGCACTACGGCGCGCGTGAGGGCGGCCCGATGACGGCCACACTCGTCCCGCCGCCGGTCCGGCATGCCGGCCGGCTGGCCATGGTCGCGCTGGCCCGCGCCGAGGCGCGCCTGCTGCTACGCAGCCCGCTCCTCTGGGGCGGCATGGTGCTCTCCCTGGCGCTGTGCACGGCATGGGGATGGACCACGATGCAGACCTGGGAGACGTTCGCTCAGGACGCCGGGATGTCCTCGATCGTGCTGGCGGGCGCGCTCCTGCTGGCCGGGCATCTGGCGGCGAGCCGGGATCGGCGCGCCAGGGCGGAGAGCCTCGAAACGGTGCCGACGACCGCCGCTCGGCGCGGCGTCGGCCTGCTCGCGCTGGTACTGGTGGCCGGTGCCGCCGGCGCCTCGGTCTGCCTCGCCGGACTGCTGCTCATGCTGCCGGCCTGGCCGGTCGGGCAGTTCGACCCCTGGGTGCTGCTGGTCACTGTGGTGGTTCCGGCGACCGGTGCGGCGCTCGGGATCGTGGTGGGCCGCTGGCTGCCCGCGATGGCCGCCGGGCCGCTGACAATGATCGCGGTGGCGATCGTCCTCGCCAGCCTGCCGGTGCTCAGCACCGGCGCCGACAGTGTGGTCTGGCACCTTTTCCCGGTGCCGTCGGCACCATGGGAGACCGGGGCGGAGCGCCCCACCGGGTGGCACCTGGTGTACCTCCTGGCAGTCCTGGCGGCGGTCGTCGCGTCGCTGTGGTTGAAGCACCGCCGCCTCATCGCGGTCAGCGTGATTCTCGCGGCGACCGTGACCTCAGGGATCGCGACCAACCAGCAGGTGCGGGCCACCCCGGCAGTCATCGACGCCGCGACGGACGACGCGTTGACCGGGCCAGCGGTGCTGGCCTGCGAGGTGTACGGCGGGGTGCGGTACTGTGCCCTCCCGCACTACGCCGGCTGGATTCCGCTCTGGCAGGAGGCGGTCGAGCCGGTGGTACGGAACCTCCCGGCCGCGGCGCAGCGGCCGACCGTCCGCCAGCTCGGCAGTTCAGACGATGGCAGGCCGCTCGTTCCCGGGGCACCGGAGATCGTCACCTCGACACGGTGGGGGCGGCACGGGCGATGGGCGGAGGACTCCCGCACGCGGATGACCGTCGCCTACACCACCGCGGCCACCGGATTGTTCCGCCGCGGCCCCGGGGCGTTCAACTACGAGGCGTCACGTTGCTCTGGCGCCGGCCAACATCGCACGGTCGTGGCGTTGTGGCTGCTGGCGCAGGCCCTGCCGGACGGTGCGCAACGCCTCGCCGACGGCGGGTTGACCCTGGGACGGGTCCGCCACGACCCGGCCGACGCGCAGGCCGCGACGGCGCTGCTGACCCGGCCCCACGACGAGGTGGCCGCCTTCCTGTCAGCACACTGGACACAGATCATGGACCCGGCCGGAACAGCTCTCACACCGTTGGGCGTGACCACCAAGCCGCCGACCATCCCGACCGCCGACGAGCCGGCGGCGTCCGGAACGTCGGGCCAGCCGAGGATCTGCCGGTGAGCGGCCTCCGGCTGGGGATGCTGCTGGCCCGGCCGCTCGCCCGGGCGGTGCCCTGGTGGCCCCTAGTGGCCGCGGCCGTGCTTGCGGTGCTGAGCCAGCTACCTGCGCTGCTCGCCGAGCCGGCGCCGGGCCTCGCGCTGCCCGGCCTCCGACTGGCCGCAGCCGCGCTGGGCGCGGCGGTCTGCTTCGCGCTGCCGGACCGGATGGCGTCGACGGTGATGGCGCCGTCCCCGCGATGGGTGCGGCAGTGGCTGCGGGTGGCCCTGAACTTGATGCCGGCTGTCGCGGTCTGGGTGCTGCTCTACCGGGCGGTCGTGGCCGTCGGCGGCCGGCTCGTCGTCGGGCCCGCCGGTTACCTCACTCTGCAGGCGGCGGTGTGCGGGTTGATTCCGCTGGCTGCGGCCGCCGTGGCGGTGCGATACCGCGACGATCTCGGCGCGGCGTTGACCGGGCCGCTGGTTCAGGGTGTCGCGCTCGTCGGGACGCTGTTCTTCACCGGTACCAAGTCGCCATGGTCGATCCCGCCAAAGACGGGGTGGACGGTTGCCCAACTATGCTGGGCTCCCGCATTGGCGTTGAGCGCGGCTGTTCTGCTGCTCGCCAACCGGGAAGTGTTCCGATCTTGAAACCGTAACGATCGCCGATCCGAACTCCCGAGCGTCGGCGGATGTGGCGCCAGGCGTCGGCGAGGCTGGTCGCGGGCGGAGAGCAGCACGACTCCTTTACTCGGCCGGTTTATGCTTCAGGCGACCTGGGCAAACGTGCGTGAGCATGCCGCTGGGCCACCGGACTACTGGGGGTCAAGGGGTCGTCGGTTCAAATCCGGCCGTCCCGACAGAGAAAAGCCCTGACCAGCGGGAATGCTGGTCAGGGCTTTGACTTTCTTCTATGGGGTTTGAACCTCCCCCCGAAAACCCCTCATTTACCGGGTGCGGCAACCAGGTTTGTCATCGGTGTGCGTCGTTGTGCGCTGCCGGTGGGTGTTGTCCGTTCGGGTTGGCACCGAGTCGCTCAAGGACGTCGGAGACGTCCGGGGCTTGGACGGGCTTGGCGATGTAGTAGGTGTCGGTGACCTCCTCGCTGGAGTGTCCAAGCTGTGCCGCGGCGCTCTTGGTGTCGGTCTCCTGCTTGATGAGGGTGGCGACGGTTTTGCGGAAGGTGTGTGGGGTGACCGACCCAGTCGAGGTCGGCGTCGGTGCGGGCCTGGCGCCACTGACGGCGGACGTTGTTGGGTGATAGCCAGGTGCCGCGTCGGGACGCGAAGATCGCGTCATCGATACCGGCTGCCGACACGGCATGGCCTGGTACACCGCCAAACTCGGCTCCGCGCTGACCGCCAAAGCCGTCGACCGCGGCGTCAGGCTCGGTGACGTCCTCGCCGACGCGATCCAGTCAACCGCAGACCAGCAGCGCGACTGCGACCTCACCCACCCCGGCACACCCTCGGCGGCAGTGGCCATGTTCCGCCTCAACGGTGACGCCGTGGATTACCTCGTCCTCGGTGACGTGACGCTCGCCGCCGATACCGCCGGCGGAGTTCAGGTCGTCACCGACGCTCGGGTGAGCGCCACCGCCAAAGCCGAACGAGCCGAAGCCGACCGCTACCCCTTCGGATCGGCCGAGAAACAACCCGCCCTGCCGCGCATGAAGCACGCCGAGTTGGCCGCCCACAACGAGCCCGGCGGCTACTGGGTCGCCGGCGAAAACCCCACCGTGTTCATGCACGCCATCCACGGCTCGTTCCCGCTCGACAAGGTACGCCGCATCGCCCACACGGAACTTCAAAGACCGCCCGACAGGACTTCGTCGTCCTGACCGTTGACAGCCGGCCGCCGATGCGCGCCGGCCCCCCACCGCCACTTTGCCCGCAGGTGCAGCATCTACCGCTCCACCGGCGCCGGAGTGCGTCGCGGTGACCGACGTGGACGGCTGGACCGATCGACCATCCCCGCAACACCTCCGATCCGGTAGCGGTCGGCCCACCGCTTCGCCGTGGTCGGACTGACCGGAAACCGCTCAGGCGCCCGCCGCAGCGGCCAACCGTCATCAACCACACAGCCGGCAAGACGCAGCCTGCCTCGTACCCGGAGGTCCTCACCTATTTCAAGATCCCAGCCCTGTCGCCAACGTCTATGGACAGAACACCTAGGGGCAGAACCGGCCGACCACCTCGGCGGCTGCGCGCGCCAGGGTGTCGCCGCCGGCGCAGTCGAGGAGCCCGGCCACCACCGCGTCGGCGGTCGCCGGGGTGAGTACGTCCTCGGCGTTGCGACGGAACTTGGCGGCCACCTCGTCGGCGGTCAGCGGGTCGTCCGGGTTGCCGCGGGCGTTGCACACCGTGGCCGACGCCGTCGGGCCGTCCCGCCAGTGGACCGTGACCCTGGTCGGCCGCTCGTGCGGGAGGGCGGTGGTGAAGGCCGGCTCCTCGCGCAGCCGGACCAGCGCGGCCAGCGCGCCGACCTCGGGGCGGGCCAGCCGGTCGGGCAGGAAGCCGGCCGCGGCGAGTTCGCCGTCGAGGGCCAGGGTGGCCAGGCTGACTGGCACCGAGAACCGCGCGTGCAGGTCCGAGGAGACCTCGGCGGTGGACAGCGACGCGGCGAAGGCGAAGGTGTCGACCTCGATCGCGGCCAGACCGCCGCGGTCGCGCACCGGGTCCGGTACGCCCGCGACGGCGGCGCGGAACGCGTCCAGTGCGGGGTGCACCCAGCGCGCGCAGGCGTACGGCTTGAGATAGCTGTCGGCCAGCCGCCAGCGGGTGCCCAGGCCCGTCGTCAGCTCCGCGGCGGACAGATCGGTGCAGACCAGGCCGTCGAGCAGTTCGCCGAGCAGGGCCGCCGACCCGGTGGCGCCGTCGGCCGCGCGGCGGGCGGCGGCGGCGCCGTAGTAGGCACCCAGCCCGGTCCACAGGTTGCGGACGGTGCCGCCGCGCATCGGCACGGCGAGGGTCGCGGCCATCGGCACCGAGCCGGCCAGCTCGATGGCGGTGGCGGTGGTGGCAGGGGGAAGGTCGTCCAGCAGCGCGGTGGCAACCGCCGCGGCGATCGGACCGTGGATGCCGTGGGGATGCAGCCCGGGCCGCAGCGTGGTGCCGACGCCGAAGCGCATGCCGATCTCGTTGGCGATCAGGAACATCTCGACGAGCCGGCGGTCGTCGACCCCGTTCGCGGCGGCGTGCAGCAGCACGGGGAGCGAGTGCGGCGCCGGGTGTGCCGTCGGCACCGGTGGCAGCCGGTGCCCCTGCGGATGGAAGGACCCGCCCGAGTCGGCGTCCAGCCAGGTCGCGGCCGTGCCAAGGGTGACCAGCCGGCCGAACGGGAGGTCGGTGGTGACCGACGGGCGTAGCGCTTCACCCAGCGCTCGCACGCCCGGGTACCGCAGGCCACCGAGCAGCGCGCCCAGGGTGTCGAGCAGCAGCCCGCGGGCGAAGCCGACAACGTCCTCGGGCGGGTCCTCAAGGCCGGTCTCGTGTGCGAACGCGGCGATCCGCGCGGTGTCGATTCCTGTCATCATCAGTCCTTCGTCAGGCCGTCGCGGACTGCCCGGCCCAGGTCGTCGAGCCGGTCCAGCACCCCGCCGAGGGCGCCGGCCAGCACCACGCCGTGGACGCCGAGCGCGCCGAACGCGGCGAACCGTTCCGCGACCGCGCACGGGTCGCCGGTCACCACGAAGCGTTCGCGGACGAACCGGTCGGCCTCGGCCGGCACATCGCCGCCGACGCGGGCATCGGCCGTGCCGTGCCGCCGGTAGTCGTGCGCCTCGGCCACCGCGGCGACCCGGGGGCGGAGCGCGGCCGGCACGTCGAACCAGTCCGGCGCCCGCACCAGCCGGGCCGCGCACGACCCGAGCACCGGCGCGGCGGCGGCATCAGCACCGGCTTCGTCGTCGGTCACCACCGCGCGGACGAACATCCAGACCGTCACGTCCGCCCGCGCCGACCGGGCCAGCGCCACCGCCTTGCCGACGATTGCGGGGTCTGCGCCCGCGTCGACCAGCACGCCGCCGAGCCTGGCGGCGGTTGCCGCGATGGTGCGCGGCCCGGACGCGGCGCCGAGCAGCAGCGCCGACGCCGGCACCAGCTCGCGCAGCGTGGCGAGCGACGCCTCGTACGCACGCAGCGACGGCGGCGCCAGCCCTTCGTTGCGCACCGAGCTCTCACCCCGCCCGACCACCGCGAGCACCCGCCCGGGATGGTGCGCGTCGAGGGTGCGCACCGCGCCGGCCACCGCGGCCGGGTGCCGCAGCCCGAGGCTGAGCACGCACGGCCCGGCGAGCCGGGCCGGGGTGGCGCTGAGCACCCGCTCGGTCTCCACCAGGCAGTCGGGAAACAGCCGCGGGCTGTCGGCCAGAGCGACACCGTCGAGCCCCGCCGCGAGCGCGGTGCCGGCCAGCTCGACCGGGTCGGCCTGGCCGGCCGGCCGGGCCACGTTGAGCAGGATCACCGCAGGGCCTCGACGAGCTCCGCGATGTCCATATCGGACGGCGCGCGGTTGGGAAGCCCGTCGGACACCACGGACAACGTGTGGGCCAGCCCGCCAGGCATGCCGGTGATCCCGGCATCCCACGCCCGCAGGGCGAGCCAGGCGGCGGCCGGGTCGTGCCCGGGCGCGACACCGGGCGGACCGATCACCATCAGGCTCGCCGCGAGGTCGAGCAGCGCCGGCATCTCGTTCTCCGGCACCCCAACCAGCCGGGCCGCGCACACGGTGGCGGCCAGCACACCGGTGCTCACCGGCGCCGTCGGCACCGCCACCTCGGCCGCGGCGGCCAGCCCGGCGTCGACGGCCGCCGACAGCTCCGCCGCCGACCGGCGCCGGGCGGCGCCGACCGCGAGACCGACCAGCGTCGGCCCGACCGCCGGACCGAGCGACGCGCACCGCTCGCCGTTCCATTGCAGCGCGATATAGGTCTCTGCCCGGGTGCCGGTCCCGATCAGCGGGAACTCGCCGTCCGGCGTGCCGACCCGGGCCGCCCACGCTGCCAGGGACCTCTCCGGCGCCGGGAGCGCGGCGAACCCGGCCAGCAGGGCTGCGACGCTCATTCCCGGTTCACCTCCGTGCTGTCGGTGACCAGATAGAACTTGAACTTCGTGCGGCCGGCCGGGCCCCGCTCCGCCGGCAGCGGGTGCTCCTCGAACCAACGCAGATAGTTCGCGTACGCCTCCTCGTCGGCGTAGTGCATCTCGGCGATCCGGTAGAACGTGTAGCCCTCGGGCACCGACGCCGTGCCGCCGGAGGCCTGCCGCACCGGGCGCAGCACCTTGTTGAAGACGATCCGGTCGAGGTACGGGTTGGCCATCAGGTCGGGCGCGTGTACGTCGAAGAGCCAGCGCTCGTACTCCTCGGGGCTGACGCCTTCCTCGATCTCGTAACCGAGAATGGTTTTGATCATGTGGTTGCTCTCCTTACCGTCCACAGGTGAGACTCGGCGCCCACGCCGAACCCCTCCAGCCGCACCCGCACGGGCTCGATCCGCACCCCGGCCAGCTCGGCCACCACTTCTTCATCCGTCCTCACCGGAGCCTTGGTGTGTCCGGCCGCCCGCTGCCGCACCACCTCTCGCCGGTAGACCACAACCGTCCACTCCGGAGACATGGCCGACGCCGTCCCGCGTACGGCCACCACCCGGGGCGGAAGCAGGCCGAGGTCGAAGACGTGCGGCCGCTCGTTGCTTGCGTCCGGCGCGGGCGTGCCGACCCAGGTGACCAGCGTGTGCGGGTCGCGCCGCCACTGCTCGAGCCGGCGGTGGCCGGCCCGCTGCACCAGGCTGACCGACCAGTCCGGCTCGAGGAACGCGGTCATCGTGCGGGCTACCGGGAAGCCGTCGCGGTCGATGGTGGTCACCTGGGCGAAACCGGCCTCGCCGAGCACGAAGGCGTGGGCGGCGGCGCGGGCGGTGGCGAGGTCCATCAGCGGCTCCACGGCGCGAGGTGCCAGGTCGTCACGGTGGCCGGCGTACGGCCGACCCGGGCGGCGAGTTCGGCGTGGGTGTACGCCCGGTCCGGCACCGCCGCGCCGACCACGTCGACCGTGACACCGGGCCGGTCGAACGGGTACGGGTCGAGCCAGAGGACGCCCGGCCTCCGGACGCCCACGGTGATCCGCTCGACCGGGCCGAACGGGTTCGTGCGCACCGGCGGCAGTAGCACGTCCTCGGCCGAGTGCTCGAGGGCCGCCAGCTGCGGACCCCAGGGCCGGGCCGGCCCGGGCTCGGCGGCCGGCTGTCGCGGCATCACGCACAGGTAGAGCGAGAGCAGGTCCCAGAGCTGGAGCAGCTCGTAGTTGTGCCAGAGCCGGGTCTCGAACGCGGCCCGCGGCTCGGCCGCCGTCCAGGCCAGCCGCTTGGCCTCGATCCATCGCCGCTCCTCGGCGTCGACCGCCGCGTCCTGCGCCGCCCGGCCGTCGGCGCCGAGGTCCAGCCGGCCCCGGGCGCCCGGCGTCGACCACCGGCCCCGGTAGAGGCCGGTCCAGTGCATGCCGACCAGCACGCCGGCGTACACGTCGCCGAGCGCCACTCGCTCGACGCCCTGGCGGTAGAGCCGGACGTGTTCGCTCGCGTCGATCTCGAGGAAGTGCAGCGGCCGGCGCTCCAGCTCGTGGAAGAGCACCCGGGCGTCCCAGGCCCGCCAGCCCTCGTCGTGCCGCGCGGCCGCAGTGCGCACCGGCGAACCCGGCGTCGGCGTCTCGAACCGGTCGTTGCCCCACGCGGCCGCCAGCTCGCCGGCGACCCGGCCGTGTTCGACCTGCTCGACCAGGTGCAGCGCGCCGTCGCGCCGGGTGACGATCACGCGGCCGCCGCCCGCAGCGCGGCGCCGAGCGAACGGGCGGCGCCGCCGGCGGCCAGCCCGCCGATCGCGGCGAGCACGGCCCCGGCGTGGCCGGGGAAGCGGTGGTCGAGCAGCCGCCGGGCCTTGGTCCGCAACGCGTCACGGTCGAAGGCCCGGGAGCCGTCGCCGCGCGGCAGGTCGGCCGCGCCGGTCAGCACGCTGCCGTCGGCGCGGACGACCCGCACCCGGGCCGGGCGACCGGCCGGATAGCCGGCGTCCAGCTCGGGGTCGTGCCGCACCTCGACCCGCGCGGCCAGGTCGCGCACCGCCGCCGAGGAGACCGTCTCCGCGGTCAGCGTCGTCTCGTCGAGCGTGCCGGTGAGCAACGCGACCGCGACCGAGGTGGGCACGCTGAACCGGGCGGCCAGCTCGCTGTCGGCGACCGCGCCGAACCGGGCCGCGTGCGCGAACGCGCGCACCTCCACGCGTTCCACATCGGACAGCGGGCCGGTCGCGGCGACGATGTCCGCCACCGCGTCGTTGACGCCGTGCAGGTGGGCGCAGGTGGGGTGCGCCTTGGTGTAGCCACGCAGCACCTCGTAGCCGTCGTCCCGCCCGAAACCCGACCAGTCGCGGGCGGCGACCGCCGCGAAATGCCGGTCCAGCGCGCCGGGCAGCGGTTCCAGACCGGCCACGGCGGCCGCGCCCAGGCTCGCGCCCAGCTGCACCGACGCGCCCAGGAACGCGTGCCCGCCGGTATGCCCAGCGAAGATGGTCGCCGCGTCGCTGACCAGCACGGCCGAGCCGGCCAGCTCGACGGCGCGGCGCATGGCGGCGGCGTCGCCGGGCGCCAGCAGCCGGGCCACTCCGGCGGCCGCGCCGACCTGGCCCCAGGTGCCGATGTCGTGCACGCCGTCCGGCGTGCCACCCATCGCCCGGCCGACCCGGACACCGACCTCGTAGCCGGCCAGCACCGCCGACAGCAGCTCCGCGCCCGGCAGGTCCCGCTCCTCGGCGAGCGCAAGCACGGCCGGGACCACGTGCGATGCCGGATGCCCGCGGGCCGGTCGGTGACCATCCTGCAGCTGGTCGGCCGCGATCGCGCTGCCGTTGCGGAACTGGGCGTCGGCGGCGGGCCAGCCGCGCGGCGAGCCCACCACGGTCGACTCGCCCGAGCAGGACCCGGCGACCAGCGTCCGTAGCTCGGCCCGCCCGCTGCCCAGCGCGGCGACCGCGATCGTGTCGGCGACCAGGTCGACCACCCGGTCCTGGACGGCGGCGGGTGCCGACGCCCAGTCGGTGGCCGCGGCGGTCGCGGCGAGCCGCTCGATCATCCCCGTGCCCGGGCCATCAGGCCGGCCACGTCCGGCGCGGCGGCCAGGTCGAGCACGGCCGCGGCGATGTCCTCGCGGTCGGGCACGCGCGCGGCGTTGAACGCGAACTTGGCGGCCAGCTCGGCCGAGCTGAGCGGGTTGTCCGGCCCACCGCGGTTGACGTCGACCCGCACCTCGTGCCGGGCGCCGTCGCACAGCACGACCCGGAGCACCGCCGGGAACTGGTTCGGGAAGATCTCGTCGCACCGGGCGTCCGCCACGCACCGCACCTTCGCCGCCAGCGCCAGCCGCGCCTCGTCCGCCGCCGCCGCGTCGGTGAAGTCGTCATGGCCCAGCCCCAGGCCGCCGCCGCCGAGCAGCGCCGCCGCCACGGTGTAGGGACCGCTGAACGCCGCGTGGTAGCCGGACTTCGGCCGCGCCTTGTCCTCCGGCGGCTGGGCGATCGTGCGCAGCACCGGCGACGGCACGCCCAACTCGATCGACTCGATTGCGGCCGGGTCGACGCCCCGCGCGCGCAGGGCCAGCGCCGCGTCGATGCCGGCGTGCGTGAAGTGGTTGCACGGGTACGGCTTGAAGAAGATCCCGGGCAGCTCCCAGTGCGTGCCGAGCCGGTCGACCACCGCGTCGACGTCGGCCCGCTCGCCGCAGAACGCGTGCAGGAAGCCGAACCGCCCCTCGACCACGGTCGGCGGCCCGGTGAGCCCGTGCCGGGCCAGTTCCGCGGCCACCACGCCGGAGTGCGCGGCCCAGCCGCAGTGCACCCGCTTGACAGTGCCGCCGGTCCGGTTGGCCTCCAGCAGGCCGGCACCCATGCTCGCGGCGATCCCAGCCGCGTGCGCGATGCCCTCGGCGTCGGCGCCGCCGACCATCGCGGCCGCCACGGCCGCGCCGACCGCGCCGCAGATCGAGGTCGCGTGCTGGCCGCGCTCGAAGAACTCGGAATTGCCGAGCGCGCGGTCGTAGCCGCCCATGCCGAGCCGGACCGCGACCTCGATGCCCATCCCGGCCGCGTCGAGCAGCGCGGCGCCGGACGCGCCGCGCGCCTCGGCCACCGCCAGCGCGGCCGGCACCACCGGCGACGAGGGGTGCAGAACCGACGGCAGGTGGGTGTCGTCGAAGTCGAGCGAGTGCGCCAGGGTGCCGTTGACCAGCGCCGCGTTCGCGGCCGGGACGCGCAGCCCGGTGCCGATCGCGACCGCCTCCGGCGTGCCGCCCGCCGCCTGGACGTACTCGGTGACCGCCCGGGCCGGCGGCAGCCCGGTGGCGGCGAGGCTGTTGCCGATCAGGTCGAGCACCCGGCGGGCCACGTCCTGCCGCAGGTCGCCCGGCAGCCCGTCGCACCGCACGTCGTCGGCGACCGCCGCGAGCCGCTGGACGACGGTCGGCGCGGTCATGCCGCCACCGCCGCGAACGGCCGGACCGGCGAGCCGGTGCCGCCGACGATGCGCAGCGGCGCCATCGCGAAGACGAACGCGGTCAGCCCTTCGGCGGCCGCGTGCTCGAGGTTGAGGTGCTCGATGATGTAGACGCCGGCGTCGACCAACAGCACCCGGTGCACAGGCAGCACGCTGTGCCCGGCGCCCGGCCGGATCTGCTCGTACGCCGTGGTGTCCGAACCGGTGGCGACCACCCGGCGCGCGGCCAACCATTCGGCAGCGTCGGTGGTGGCGCCCGGCACGCCGGAGACCTGCCCGAGATAGGTCGCCGCGTCGTCGAAGTGCCGCGCCCAGCCGGTGCGGACCAGCGCGACGTCGCCGGGGCCCGGCTCGACACCGGCCCGCGCGGCGGCGGCGGCCAGGTCCGCCGCGGTCACGCCGTAGCCGGCGGGCAGCACGTCGACCCCGTGCACGGCGGCCACGTCGAGCAGCACGCCGCGGTTGAGCAGTGCGGGAGTGTGCTCGGCGCCGAGCGCGGTGAACCGGCCGCCGGTCTGCGCCGCCGCGGCGTCCACGCCGCCGTGCAGCTTGCCGTCGTGGCTGACGTGGGAGAGCGCGTCGACGTGGGTGCCCACGTGCCCGCCGGTCACGATCATCTCATTGGCCGCCGAGCCGCCATCGGGGCGGACCATGTCGCCGTGCCGGCGGATCAGGCTCATCCGGAAACCGGGGTGGTTCGGCGAGCACGGCATGCCCGTGAAATGCGGGTGCCCGAGCTCGACGAGCCGTACGCCCGCGGTCACCGCGGTGAGTAGGGCGTCGTCCGTGCGCGCCGGGCGGGCCTGCGGCTCGGTGGTCAACTCGTTCCTCCTGTGGGTGGTTCGGACGGGTCGGTCAGGTCGAGGACGAGTCGGGCCCGGCGCACCACCGCGGGGTCGACGAACCGGCCGTCGGCGTCGAGCACGGCGACCTCGCCGGCTTCTTCCGCGCGTGCCGCGGCGGAGAGGACGGCCCGCGCGGCCGCCACCTCGGCGGCGGTCGGCGTGAAGACTTCGTGCACGACCGGGATCTGCCGGGGGTGCACCACCGACCGGCCGACGAAGCCCGTGGCCCGGGCCCGCTCGGTGCTGGCGCGCAGGCCGTCGAGGTCGGCGACGTCGGTGTAGACGCTCTGCACGGGCGAGGGAAGCCCAGCGGCCCGGGCCGCGACCACCACCCAGCCGCGCGCCCAGGCCAGCCCGTCGTCCCCGGTCACCCGCAGGTCGGCCGACAGGTCGGCCTCGCCCAGCCCGAGACCGGCGACCAGCGGGTGCGCGGTGGCCAACTCGGCCGCCCGGGCCAGCCCGGCGGCGCTCTCCAGCAGCAGTTGCAGCGGCAGTCCGGCGCGGGTGGCGACCTCGCGGACCAGGCCCGGGTCTTCGCACCGCGGCACCCGCAGCCCGGCCAGACTCAGCCCGGCCAGCGCGTCGACGTCGTCCTCGCCCCACGGGCCGGCCGGGTCGTTCACGCGTACCCACAATGGGCGGTCGTGGGGGCCCTTGGCGGCCAGTCGCAGCGCGGTTTCCCGGGCGGCCGCCTTCTGGTCCGGCGGCACCGCGTCCTCGAGGTCGACGACCACCGCGTCGGCGCCGGCGGCGAGCGCCTTCGCCACCCGGTCGGCGCGGTGGCCGGGCACGTAAAGCCAGGACCGCAGTGTCACTTGGGCAGCCCGCCGGACCAGCCCAGGGCCCGCGAGATCCGGTCGGCCGCTTCCTGCACCAGCGGACCGAAGCGTTCCCGGGCGGCCGCGTCGACCCGGTGCGCCGGGCCGCAGACCGAGATGGCGCCAACGACCGCGCCGTCGATGCCGAAGACCGGCGCCGCGACCGAGCCGGCGCCCTCCTGCCGCTCGCCCTCGGAGCCGGCGACCCCGGTCTCGCGGATCTCGGCGAGCCGCGCGCGGAGCAGGTCGTGGTCGGTCACCGTGCGGCTGGTCAGCGGCGGCAGCTCGGCGGCGAGCACCGCCTCCCGCTCGGCGTCTGGCAGGAAAGCCAGGATGCAGGTGCTGGAGCTGCCGGCGTGCAGGGGATAGCGGCGGCCCACCTCGACCGTCATCTTGATCTCCCGGGTGGACTCGACCTGGTCGAGGTAGACCCGGCCGCTGTGCACCCGCGCCGACACGGTCGTCGTCTCGCCGGTGGCCAGTTGCAGCTCGCGCAGGACCGGCATCGCGACCGTGCGCAGCTGCGACTCGCGCAGCGCGCGGGCGCCGAGTGCCGCGGCCGCCGGACCGAGCTGGTAGCCCCGGCTCGCCGGATCGCTGACCAGCAGCCGGCGCTCGACCAGCGTCTGCAGGATCCGGTGCACCACAGCCTTGGACAGGTCGAGGCTGCGCGCGATCGCGGTGACCCCGAGGAAGTCCGGCCCGTCGGTGAACAGGAGGAGGACATCGGCCACGCGGGTCGCCGCCTCGGTGCCCTGACTCTCTGCCACGTCCACATCCCTCATTCCGGCGTTTCCGCTAGCGGAACACGATTCCAGCACCGACCAGCCCGAGGGTCAACCCCCAAAAGTCCCGTCCAGGCTGTCGTAGCCCACGCGCAGGTCCGCGGCCTGCCGTCCGGCGACCGGCCCGCAGCCGGTCGCGGCCAGCAGCAGGGCCAGCAGCGCGCTGGCCGTCGTGCCGCGGCGGCGGACTGAAACCACCTGGACGCCCCCGATCCGGTCGTTTTTGCGAAGCCACATGGTACGAGACGGCCGGCGGCGCGTCCGCATCCGCCTCGCCCTTCCGGATGCGACCACAGAGGACGGCGGTGGGCTTTTCGCGGCCATTTTCCGGCTCCGGTAGACTCCGCCGACTGTGACGCCTGCCGAGCCCCGTGACTCGCCGCCGGACACCGACGCCCCGACGGGCTCCGCCTCCGTCACCACCGTCGCCCCGATCACGCCCGAACCGCCGGCCGACCCGGCGCCCGTCGCCGTACCCGAGCCGGCCCCTGCCGATGGCGCGCCGATCGCGGCCGGCGCCGCACCGACCAGACCGGACGCCGCGTCGGTGGCGGCCGACGCCGCCCGGGCCAGGTCGAACCCCGCGCCGACGACTCGGCGGCGCCGGCGCTGGACCCTGCGCCGGATCGATCTCGCGGTGCACGCGGTCTTCCTGCTCGCCGCGCTCTGGGTGACCAGCCGGATCTGGGTCGACCCCGCCGGCCGGGTCGCCGCCCTCTACAGCAGCGACCCGGCGCAGGTGCAGTTCTTCCTGGCCCACTCGGTCCGCGTGGTGCTGCACGGGGAGTTTCCGTTCTACACCGACCAGTTCAACTACCCGGACGGGGTCAACCTGATGGCGAACACCGCCATCCTGGCCCTCGGCATCCCGATGGTGCCGATCACCCTCCTGTTCGGACCAGCGGTCTCCTTCGTCACGCTGGTCACCCTCGGCCTGGCCGGCACGGCCGCCGCCTGGTACCGGGTGCTCTCCCGGCACGTGGTCCGGCTCCGGCTGGCCGCCGCCGTCGGGGCCTGGTTCTGCGGGTTCTCGCCGGCGATGCTCTCGCACGCCAACTGGCACCCCAACATCATCTCCGAGTTCCTGCTGCCGTTCATCGTCTGGCGGGTGCTGGTGCTGACCCGCTCCACCCGGCCGGTCCGCGACGGCGCGCTGCTCGCCCTGCTGGTCACCGCGCAGGCGTTCATCAACGAGGAGATCCTGCTCTTCACCGCGCTGGCCTGCGGCGTCTTCCTGCTCGCCGTGGTCGCCCAGCGGCGCGGGCTGTGGGCCGCGGCGTGGCGCCCGCTCGGCGTCGGGCTGGCCGTCTGCGCCGTGCTCGCCGGGGCGCTGTTGGCGTACCCGCTCTACGTCCAGTTCGCCGGGCCGATGGCGTACCACGGGCTCAGTGACACCGTCCGCGACTACGGCAATGACATCGCCGCGTTCTTCGCGCCCGGCTCGACGACGCTGGGCGGCAACGAGCGGGCCAACGTCAACCTCGCCCCGAACTACTCCGAGGAGAACGCCTTCTTCGGCTGGAGCCTCTCCCTGCTGGCCGTCGGCATCGTCGTCTGGCTGCGCCGGGAGGTGCTGGTCCGGGCGCTCGCCGTGACCGGGGCGCTGTTCGCGGTGCTCTCCCTCGGCGAGCGGGTGTCCTGGTGGGACCGGGACCTGTTCACCGGGCCGTGGGAGCTGCTGGTCCACCTGCCGCTGCTGGACGCGGTGGTGCCCACCCGGTTCGGCATGATCACCACCGTGGTGATCGGGGTGCTGCTGGCGTTCGCCGTCGAGCGGGCGGCGGCGCTGCGGGTCCCCGACCGACGCACCGTACGGATCCTGACCGTCGCCGGCCTGGTGCTCGCCCTGCTGCCGATCGCACCGATGCCGTTGCAGGTCACCACCCGTCCCGCGGTGCCGAAGTTCATCACCGCCGACCGGTGGCGGCAGTACGTCGGGCCGGACCAGACCCTGGTCTCGGTGCCGGTGCCGAGCATGGGCAACACCGACCCGATGCGCTGGGCGGCCAGTACCGACCTGGCCTTCAAGATTCCCGGGGGCTACTTCCTCGCCCCGCGCAACGGGGTCACCGGCGACCCGGGGCGGTTCGGCGGACGGCCCAGCGGCATCGGTGACCTGCTGGAGGAGGTTGCGGCCACCGGGCGTACGCCGAAGCTGGACGACCGGCAGCGCCGGCGCTTCCTCGACGAGTTGCGCCACTGGCGGGCCGCCATCGTCGTGCTGCCGTTGAACGAGCCGAACGCCGAGCCGCTGCGTCGGACCGTCGAGCAGTTGCTCGGCCCGGCCCGGCAGGAGCTGGACGTGTGGTTGTGGGACGTCCGGGCACTGACCAGCAAGTCGGCCTGACCCCGGCCGCCGTGGAACCGCTGACCGGCCTTGAGCCGAAGCCGGCCGAGACCGCCCCGGCCCGCCGGGAGCGCCGCCGGCCCCGGCCGGTCGACGCGCTGGTCGTGGCCGGCTACCTCGGCCTGGCCGTGCTGCTCACCGCCGGCCAGTGGGGCCGCCCGGACCGGCTGTTCCACCAGGCCGGCGACCAGATCCTCTTCGAGTGGATGCTGGCCCACGCGGCCCGGGCGGTGACCGGCGGGGAGGACCTGCTGCACAGCACCGCCCTGAACGCCCCGGACGGGGTCAACCTGATGGCCAACACCTCGGTGCTCGGGCTGGGCGTGCCGCTCACCCCGGTCACCCTGCTCGGCGGCCCCCAGGTGGCCTTCCTCGTCGCCGTGGTGGCCTGCCTGGCCGGCACCGCCACCGCCTGGTACGCGCTGCTGGCCCGCCGCCTGGTCCGGTCCCGGCCGGCCGCGGCGGTCGGTGGGTTGTGCTGCGGGTTCGCTCCCGGCATGGTCTCGCAGGCCGGGGCGCACCTGCACATGGCCGCCCAGTTCCTGGTGCCGGTGATCCTCGCGCTGGTGTTCCGGCCCCGCACCGACCGGGTCCGGCGGGACGGGGTGCTGCTCGGGCTGGCCGTCGCGTACCAGGTCTTCCTCGGCGAGGAGGTGCTGGTCTTCCTCGCCCTCGCCGCCGGGGTCTTCGTCGGGGCGTACGCGCTGGCCGACCGGGCCGCCGCGCGCCGGCTGGCACCCGTGGTGGCCCGCCGGCTGGGCATCGGGGCGCTGGTCGCCGGGGTGCTGCTGGCGTACCCGCTGTGGGTCCAGTTTTACGGCCCCGGCCACTACCGCGGGATGCCCTTCTACGCCCGGGGCTACCGGCTCGACGCGGCGTCGTTCACCGCCGTCGCCCGGCAGAGCGTCGCCGGGGACGGCTACCGCGCCGGGCTGCTGTCGCCGAACCCGACCGAGCAGAACTCCTACTTCGGCCCGTTCCTGCCGCTGCTGGCCGTGCTGGTGGTGGTCCGACTGTGGCGGCGACCACTGATCCGGGCCGTCGCCGCCTGCGGGCTGCTGTTCGCCCTGCTCTCGCTGGGCATCACGATCGTGGTGAACCGGCACGACACCGGGCTGCCCGGCCCGTACCGGCTGCTCGCCGGGGTGCCGCTGCTCGACCTGGTGGTGCCGGCCCGGTTCGCGCTGGTCTGCGTACCGGTGCTCGGGGTGTTGCTGGCCCTCGCCCTGGACCGGGTCCGCCTCCGGTCGGCCCGGGCCTGGGCGCCGTGGGCCGGCGCGGTCGCCGCCGCGCTGCTGCCGCTGGTCCCGACGCCGATCCGGACCGTGCCGGCCGTGCCGGTGCCGGCCTTCGTCACCGACGGCGCCTGGCGGGCGTACGTCCCACCGGGACGGACGCTGGTGCCGGTGCCGCCGGTGACCGGGGCCGCGGTGAGCCCGGGCATGCTCTGGTCGGCCCGCGCCGGGCTGGCCTTCACCGCGCCGGGCGGCTACTTCATCGGCCCGCAGGGCGCGGACGACCCCACCGCGCGCTGGGGCGCCCCGGACCGGCCCACCTCGCTGCTGCTGCGCCGGGCCGCCGAGACCGGCCAGGTGCCGCCGGTCGGCGACCCGGAACGCCGGCAGGCGATCGAGGACCTGCGGCACTGGCGGGCGGCGGTGCTGGTGCAGGCCGGCTCGGCCCCCGACGACCCGGTCCGGGCCACCGTGGACGCCCTGGTCGGCCCGGGCCGGGACGTGGCCGGCGCGCACATCTGGGACGTCCGCGCCCTGCTCGGCTGAGCGGCCCTTCCTTACCCGCGGTCGCGGACGTCCCAGAGCCAGACGTCGTCGACCCGCTGCGGCGGGCCCAGCAGCGCGGTCATCAGCTCGCGCAGCACCCCCTCGCTCGGGTTCGCGCCGAGCACCACCACCGACGCCTTCCAGAAGCGCAGGTCCTCGAGCGCCTGGCGGCGGTTCTCGTCGGTGATCGCCGGGACCTTGCCGGCGTCCATGGTGGCGTAGATCAGGGTGCTGGTCGGCCGGTTCGGCGCTCCGAAGACGCCCTCGCCGTGCTCGTTCGGGCCGATGAAGTAGCCGGCGGGGATGGGGAACGCCAGCCCGGTCAGCGCGCTCCAGCGCAGCGTGGGCAGGCCGTGCACGTTGCTCGGGATCGGCACCGGCACCAGGGTCCGACCGGCCGGCACGTACGGCCGCCAGCCGCCCGCGGTGATGAAGTGCGGCGGCGGGTCGATCCGCTGGGCCGGCAGCGGGCGCGGGAAGAGCGGCAGCAGGGCGGCCACGACGGCCGCGTACCCGATGCCGCGCAGCCAGCGACGGCGCGGCCCGGCGGCGGGCGCCGGCGCGGCCTCGGCGG
>NZ_JAPDPH010000087.1 GCF_026013475.1 Micromonospora yasonensis
GATCCGGGGCCCGCGCGGACGCCTCGACCCCACACGCTCCGGACATCCGACGCGACGATTATGGCCGGCCTGCCGCCCCGACCACCCGACGAACCGGACATTCACCCCAGAACCAGCCAGGCAGGTGTCGACGGGAAGGTCGCCCCCGGCGACCGGAGCCCGAGATCCGCTCAACTTCCCGGAACGTGCGGCCTCTCGGTGCTGGCAGGCAGCACCTTCCCCGAAGTTGTGCGGACCTTGGGCAGGGGTGACCCGCCGTCGGACGGCGGGAGGGGCGCGGGTGGAACGCTATGGAGGTATTCGGGCGCGGGACACCTCCATGGCGTTCCACTCGTCGCGCGGCCCGGGCGGCTGCGTTCGGGCATCTGCACCAGAACGCCGCCGCCCAGGCCGGTGTGGCGCGGTCAGTGGGCGTCGGCGGGGGTGGTGGTGGCGGGACGCGGGGTGGGGATGGGGTGGGTCGCCGGCCAGGGGACCTCGGGCGAGGGGTGGAAGGTGATGCCGGCGGTGGTCCAGCGCGGGCCGTGTCCGGCCAGGCGTTCCCGGAAGCCGGCCCAGTCGTGCGTCGACCGGGGTGACCAGCCCAGCTCGGCGAGGGCGGGCAGGCGCGGGAAGAGCATGAACTCCACCTCGGCGAGGGTGGTGACTGACTCCGTCCAGAGTGGTGCCTCCACCCCGAGCACGGCCTCGACCGGTACGCCGGCCACGTGCGTGCCCGGATCCCAGTCGTACGCCCGGCGCAGGTCGATGAGCCCGGCCCAGTCGTGCCCGATCGGGGTGTCCGGGGCGTACTTCATGTCCAGGTAGGCGTGGTTGGCGGGGGACAGGATGACCCGAGCGCCCCGGCGTACCGCCTCGACGGTCTCGGGGTCCTCGCCGTTGGTGCCCCACCACTGCAGGACCCGCCCGTCGACGTGCCCGGCCGGGGCGAGCTGGTGCCAGCCGACCGCGGTCTTGCCGGCGTCCGCCACGATCCGCTGCGCCCGCTCGACGAAGCCGGTGTACGCCGCGCCCTTGACCTTGAACGCTTCGTCGCCGCCGAGGTGCAGCCAGGGGCCGGGGGTCAGCGCGGCCAGCTCGCGGACCACGTCGGCGACGAAGCCGTACGTCCGCTCGTCGTCCGGGTCGACGTAGCTGAAGCCGACCTCGGTGCCGGTGTACGGCGGCGGCGGGATCTTGCCGGGCGCCAGCTCCGGGTACGCGACCAGCGCCGCGTTGGTGTGGCCCGGCAGGTCGATCTCCGGCACCACGGTGACGTGGCGGCGGGCGGCGTACCCGACGATCCGGCGGTAGTCGGCCTTGGTGTAGTACCCGCCGGGGCCCCCGCCCACCTCGGTGGCCCCGCCGACCTCGGCGAGCCGGGGCCAGGAGTCGACGGCGAGCCGCCAGCCCTGGTCGTCGGTGAGGTGCAGGTGCAGGTGGTTGAGCTTGTACCGGGCCAGGTGGTCGATCACCCGCAGTACGTCCTCGACGCCGAAGAAGTGTCGGGCCACGTCGAGCATGGCGCCCCGGTACGCGAAGCGCGGCCGGTCGACGACTGTGCCCCCGGGCACCACCCAGCGTTCGGTGATCGTGGTGGGGCTCTCGACGGCCGCCGGCAGGAGTTGGCGCAGCGTCTGCACGCCGTGGAACAGGCCGGCCGGGGTGGCGGCGACGATCCGGACCGCCTCCCGGGTCACCGCCAGGTGGTAGCCCTCGTCGCCCAGGTCCCCGCCCTGCCCGTCAGCGGCGGAGGCCGCCGCCCCGGCGGAGGCCGCCACCTCGGCGGAGGCTGCCGCGCCGGTGGAGGTCGTCTCGCCGGTGGAGGCTGCCGCGCCGGTGGAGGTCGTCTCGCCGGTGGAGGCTGCCGCGCCGGTGGAGGTCGCCGCGCCGGGCGGAGTCGAGCCGGACAGGGTCAGTTCGAGCAGGGCGTTCCGGCCGTCGTCGGCGGTGTCCGCGACGGGCAGCAGGTAGCCGGTCGCGGGCCGGAGCAGCTCGGCGAGCTGCTCCGCGACGTCCCGGGCACCCGGGCTGACCCGGATCGCCGTGTCCTCGGCGAGGGTGAAGTCGACAGCCGGGTCCGGGTCGACCCGCTCCGGGGCGGGCACCACGTCGGCCAGCCGGACCGGGGCGGGCGGGGCGAGCAGGTCACCGGCCCGCCGGGCGGCGGTCCGGGCCAGGTCGGCGGCGGCCGCCGGCTGGGTCGGGAGGCCGGCCGGGTCGAGCGGTTCGGGACCGGTTTCGGAGGGGGTGGCGGGGATGGTCGACACGGCGACGACTCCGAGGGTGTATTTGCGTGGGATATGGCAAAGGTCAGGTTCAGCGAATTCCAGTGTCGTCCAGAGTACGAGGGGAATCGGGATTGCGTGATCGTGCGCGTGGAAGCGTTCCCAAAAACCGGTACGGACGCGGATAGTGGTGACTGTTGTGCCAATAGTCACCGAACGGTCCCAGGCCCCGCGATGTTCGCTTAACCTTCGCCCACCGATCGCTGACGTGCCGGGATTACCGGTGGTCGCTCCCGGGGTATGTCCGAACTGAACCTTCGTTAAGTGTCCATGGCGCGCGTGGGAGGCTCTGGTGGCAGCGCAAGAGACGGTCGAGCACAAGTACGTCTACGACTTCGCCGAGGGCAACAAGGACCTCAAGGACCTGCTCGGCGGCAAGGGGGCCAATCTCGCCGAGATGACCAATCTCGGCCTCCCGGTCCCGCCCGGCTTCACCATCACCACCGAGGCCTGCAAGGCGTACCTGACGACCGGCCGGGAGCCGGACGAGTTGGCCGGGCAGATCGAGGCGCACCTGGAGTCCCTGGAGCGCGGCATGGGCCGCAAGCTCGGTGACCCGGACGACCCGCTGCTGGTGTCGGTCCGCTCGGGCGCCAAGTTCTCGATGCCGGGCATGATGGAGACCGTTCTCAACGTCGGCCTCAACGACCGCAGCGTCGTCGGGCTGAGCCGGCAGGCGGGCGGCAACGACCGGTTCGCCTGGGACTCCTACCGCCGGCTGATCCAGATGTTCGGCAAGACCGTCTGCGACGTGCCGGGCGAGGAGTTCGAGCACGCCCTCGACGACGCCAAGCGCGCCAAGGGTACCAACAACGACCTCGACCTGGACGCCGACGACCTGCGCGGGCTGGTCGACGCGTACAAGAAGATCTTCGCCAAGCACACCGGGCGGGAGTTCCCGCAGGAGCCCCGGGAGCAGCTCAACCTGGCCATCCACGCGGTCTTCGACTCGTGGAACGCCGAGCGCGCGGTGGTCTACCGCCGGCAGGAGCGTATCCCGGCCGACCTGGGCACGGCGGTCAACGTGGTGGCCATGGTCTTCGGCAACCTCGGGTCGGACTCCGGCACCGGCGTCGCCTTCACCCGGGACCCGGCCAGCGGCGCGCAGGGCATCTACGGCGACTACCTGGCCAACGCGCAGGGCGAGGACGTGGTCGCCGGCATCCGCAACACCGTGCCGTTGCAGGAGCTGGAGCGGATCGACAAGAAGTCCTACGACGAACTGCTCGACTACATGGCCCGGCTGGAGGGGCACTACAAGGACCTCTGCGACATCGAGTTCACCATCGAGCGCGGCAAGCTCTGGATGCTCCAGACGCGGGTCGGCAAGCGCACCGCCGCCGCCGCGTTCGTCATCGCCGGTCAGCTCGTCGACGAGGGCCTGATCGACCTCGACGAGGCGCTGCACCGGGTCAACGGCGCGCAGCTCGCCCAGCTGATGTTCCCGCGGTTCAAGCTGGACCATGAGTTCGAACCCGTGGCCAAGGGCATCGGCGCCTCCCCGGGCGCCGCCGTCGGCAAGGTGGTCTTCACCTCGGCGCGGGCGGTGGAGCTGGCCGCTGAGGGCGAGCCGGTGATCCTGGTCCGCCGGGAGACCAACCCGGACGACCTGAACGGCATGATCGCGGCCAGGGGCATCCTCACCTCGCGCGGCGGCAAGACCAGCCACGCCGCCGTGGTAGCCCGGGGCATGGGCAAGACCTGCGTCTCCGGCGCCGACGAGCTCGACGTGAACATCCCGGCGAAGAGGTTCACCGTCGCCGGGCAGACCGTCAACGAGGGCGACGTCGTCTCCATCGACGGCACCACCGGCAAGGTCTACCTCGGCGAGGTGCCGGTCATGCCGTCCGAGGTGGTGCAGTACTTCGAGGGCACGCTCGATCCGGAGCAGACCGGGGACGCGCTGGTCCGGGCCGTACACCGGATCATGACGCACGCCGACGCCCTGCGGCGGCTGCAGGTCCGGACGAACGCCGACACCGGTCCGGACGCGGCGCGGGCGCGGCGGTTCGGCGCCGAGGGCATCGGCCTGTGCCGCACCGAGCACATGTTCCTCGGCGACCGGCGGGGGCTGGTCGAGCGGCTGATCCTCGCCAGCACCGATGCGGAGCGGGAGGACGCGCTGGCCGCGCTGCTGCCCTTGCAGCGGGAGGACTTCATCGAGATCTTCCGGGAGATGGACGGCCTGCCGGTCACCGTCCGGCTGATCGACCCGCCGCTGCACGAGTTCCTGCCCCCGCTGGAACAGCTCGCGGTCAACGTGGCGGTCGCCCAGGAGCGCGGCGAGGACGTGGCCAAGGAGGAGGCGCTGCTCGCCGCCGTCCGCCGGATGCACGAGGAGAACCCGATGCTCGGCCTGCGCGGGGTCCGGCTCGGCCTGGTCATCCCCGGCCTGTTCGCGATGCAGGTCCGCGCGATCGCCGAGGCCGCCGTCGCGGTCGTCCGGGCCGGCGGGTCGGCCTGCCCGGAGATCATGGTGCCGCTGGTCGGCGCCGTCCAGGAGCTGGAGACGGTACGCGCCGAGGCCGAGAAGATCATCGCCGAGGTGGTCGGGAACAGCGGCGTCGAGGTGCTGATCGGCACCATGATCGAGGTGCCCCGGGCGGCGCTGACCGCCGGCCAGATCGCCGAGGCGGCGCAGTTCTTCTCCTTCGGCACCAACGACCTCACCCAGATGGCCTGGGGCTTCTCTCGGGACGACGTCGAGGGCGCGTTCTTCTGGCGCTACCTGGAGCTGGGCATCTTCGGCATCTCGCCGTTCGAGTCGATCGATCGGGAGGGCGTCGGCCGGCTGATCCGGATCGCCGCCGAGGAGGGCCGGGCCGCCCGGCCCGGGCTGAAGCTCGGCGTCTGCGGCGAGCACGGCGGCGACCCCGACTCGGTGCACTTCTTCCACGAGGTCGGGCTCGACTACGTCTCCTGCTCGCCGTTCCGGGTGCCGGTGGCCCGGCTCGAGGCCGGCCGGGCGGCGGTGACCACCACCGGCTCCGACTCCCGCTGATCCGTGACGCGGCCGGGGCCGTCGGCGCTCATGTCGTCGGCGGCCCCGCGCTCACCCGGCGCGCCATCTTCCGTCGCCGGGCGTAACCTGGGCTCGCCCGCTTCCGACCACTCCGGCTCGGCGTGTCTGACACCACGCCGCGACCCGGAGCAGTCGTCGTGTCGATCAGGAAGGTGGCCGTATGACCAGCGTCTGGGAGAACCTGACCGTCGACGCCCAGGACCCGTCCCGGCTCGCCCACTGGTGGGCCGAGGCGCTCGGCTACCAGGTGATCAGCGACAAGCCGGACGAGGTGGAGATCCGCCGCTCGCCCGACGAGCTGCCCGGCATCGTCTTCGTCCCGGTCACCGGGCCCAAGGAGGGCAAGAATCGGCTGCACATCGACCTGCGCCCGGCCGACCAGGAGGCCGAGGTGGAGCGGCTGGTCGACATGGGCGCCCGGCACGTCGACGTCGGCCAGGGCGAGGCGGCGTGGACGGTGCTGGCCGACCCGGAGGGCAACGAGTTCTGCGTGTTGCGTGAGCGCGAGGAGTGAGCCGGGTTTACGAGCCCCGCAGTCGCGAACAGAGATGGCGCGCGGCAGCGAGGATGACCGGTTGAGCGCGGGGCCGGGCGTCGACGACGGGGCTCGGCTGGTCGCCGAGGGGCCCAAGGACACCGGGTACGGGCGGTCGCCGTACGAGCGGGACCGGGCGCGGGTGCTGCACTCGGCGGCGTTCCGCCGGCTCGCCGCGAAGACCCAGGTGCACACGGCCGGCACCGATGACTTCCTGCGTACCCGGCTGACCCATTCGCTCGAGGTGGCGCAGATCGCCCGCGAGATGGGCGCCCGGCTGGGCTGCGACCCGGACGTGGTGGACACCGCGGGGCTGGCGCACGACCTCGGCCACCCGCCGTTCGGGCACAACGGCGAGGACGCGCTGAACGACCTCGCCGCCGACTGCGGCGGCTTCGAGGGGAACGCGCAGACGCTGCGGGTGCTCACCCGGCTGGAGGCGAAGGTGCTCGCCCCGGACGGCCGCTCCGCCGGGCTCAACCTCACCCGGGCCTCGCTCGACGCGGTCAGCAAGTACCCCTGGCAGCGCCGTCCCGGCCGGCGCAAGTTCGGGGTGTACGCGGACGACCGTCCGGTCTTCGAGTGGCTGCGCGCCGGCGCCCCGCCGGGGGAGCGGCGCTGCCTGGAGGCCCAGGTGATGGACTGGGCCGACGACGTGGCGTACTCGGTGCACGACGTCGAGGACGGCATCCACGGCGGGTACGTCAGCCTCCGCCCGCTGCTGGCCGACCCGGACGAGCGGCGGGCGCTCTGCGCCGACGTGGCGGCCGCGTACTCCGGGGAGGCTCCCGAGGATCTCGGCGAGGTGCTGGCGGAACTGCTGGCCGAGCCGGTGCTCACCCCGCTCGCCGCGTACGACGGCAGCCACCGGGCCCTCGCCGCACTGAAGACCACCACCAGCGTGCTCACCGGCCGGTTCGTCGCCACCGTGGTGGCCGCCACCCAGGAGCGCCACGGTCCCGGCCCGCACCGCCGGTACGCCGCCGACCTGATCGTGCCGCGCCGGATCCGGGTCCAGTGCGCGCTGCTCAAGGGCATCGCCCTGCGCTACGTGATGCGCCGCCCCGGCGCCGGCCCCCGGTACGCCCACCAGCGGGAGATCCTCGCCGAACTGGTCGCCGCCCTGCTCGACCGGGCGCCCGACGCGCTCGACCCGGTCTTCGCCCCGCTCTGGCGGGACGCCCCCGACGACACCGCCCGCCTCCGGGTGGTCATCGACCAGGTGGCCTCCCTCACCGACCCGGCCGCCCTGGCCTGGCACGCCCGCCTGATCCCGTGACCCGCCTCGGGCGCGGCAGCTTCGGGGAAGTTCTGCCTCCGCGCGCCGTGGGACGGTAACTTCCCGGACGTTGGGCGGATCTTGGGGTGGCGGTCAGCGCGGCGGGAGTTAGGGTAGCCTAAGCGGCATGACGGAGCGCCCGAAGAAGGTCACCGCCGCCACGGTCGTACGGACCGAGCGGCCCACCCCGCACCTGATCCGGCTGGTGCTGGGCGGGGAGGAACTCGCCGGCCTGCCGGTGGGCGCGTACACCGACCACTACGTGAAGCTGGTCCTCCCGCCGGCCGGGGTGACCTACCCGCACCCGACGGATCTGGCCAGCATCAAGCGGGAGTTCCCGGCCGAGCAGTGGCCGCGGCTGCGCGCGTACACGGTGCGGGCCTGGGACGCGGCGGCCGGCGAGCTGACCATCGACGTGGTGCACCACGGCGACCAGGGGCTGGCCGGGCCGTGGGCGGCCGGGCTGCGTCCCGGCGACCGGGTGCTGTTCACCGGCCCGGGCGGGGCGTACGCCCCCGACCCGGCCGCCGACTGGCACCTGCTGGCCGGCGACGAGAGCGCGCTGCCGGCGATCGCCGCCGCGCTGGAGCGGCTGCCCGCCGGCGCGCCCGCGAAGGTGTTCGTCGAGGTCGACGGCCCGGCCGACGAGCTGCCGCTGGCCAGCCCCGGTGCGGTCGAGCTGCGCTGGCTGCACCGGGCCGGGCGCCCGGTCGGCGTGGCGCTGGTCGAGGCGGTCCGGGCGCTGGACTTCCCGCCCGGGCGGGTGCACGCCTTCGTGCACGGCGAGGCCACCTTCGTCAAGGAACTGCGCCGGCTGCTGCGCGTCGACCGCGGGGTGCCGCGCGGTGCGCTCTCCATCTCGGGCTACTGGCGGCGCGGCATGGACGACGAGGGCTGGCGCTCCACCAAGGCCGCCTGGAACGCCCAGGTGGAGGCGGACGAGTCGGCCGTCCTTCCGGCCTGACGGGTCACGCCCCCCGCACCGCCAGCCGATAGAGCTGGGGCAGCAGCCACGGGGCGATCCACTGCTGCACGCCTTCCGGGGTGAAGTGCAGCCCGTCGCTGCGTACCCGGACCCCGCCGGCCTCCCAGGTGAACCGGCCCTCGGGGCAGACCCGCCGGTTGAGGTCGAGCACCGTGGCGCCGTGCCGCTTCGCCGCCGCGCCCAGCAGCCGGTTCCACGCGTCCACCCGGGCCGCGTCGTCCTCCGGCCAGAGCCCGCCGTCCGGCCGCTCCGCCCGCCGGGTGTACGGCGCGGTCAGCAGCGCCACGCGCGCGCCCCGGGCGGACGCGATGCCGACGGCCCGGTCCAGTTCGTCGGCGAGGTACCGGTCGAACGCCGGTTCGCCGACGTGCTGCCAGCGCCCGTCGAGCTTGCGGTCCATCAGCTCCCAGCGGTCGAGCAGGATCACCGCGACGTCCGGGTCGTCGGCGCCCACGCCCCGCCGCCAGCGATCGTCCCAGTGTTCGCAACCGGGGTAGTTGGGGTGCGGCTCACCGATGTAGCGCAGTTCCGGGAGCCGAGCGATGCCGCAGCCCTGCACGGCCCGGACGCTGACCGCGAGCTTCTCCTGTTTGGGCAGGTAGGTGCCGAGCGACCAGGAGACGGAGTCGCCGAGGAAGGCGATCCGGGGCCCGCCGGGCTTGCGCCCCGGGCGGCGTACCGGGGGCACCGGGGTGGGGGAGCCGGCGGCGCCGGCCGTCGGGGCGTCGAGGGCGATCGCCGGGCGGGGCGCCGAGGCGGGTGGGACGGTGCCGAGCACCGCGACCGCGGCCACCCCGGCGACCGCCGTACCGGCCAGCGCCGGCGCCGGTCGGGGCAGCCTGCCGGCCCGCCGGATCGGCCGTTCCACCAGCAGGTACGACCCGGTGGCGGCGGCCAGCGTCACCGCGCACCGGGCGGCGAGCAGGGCGATCCCGGTCAGCCCGGTGCGCTCGGCGGTGAGCCACTGGAACAGCGGCCAGTGCCAGAGGTAGACGCCGTACGAGATTCGCCCGAGCCGGACCAGCGGCGCCAGGGCGAGCAGTCGCGCGGTCGGGGACGCGGGGGCGACCGTGGCGTGCGCGATGACCGCCGCCACCGCGAGCGCCGCCGCGGTCAGGCCGCCCCGGTAGAGCCAGGCGTCGCCGCCGTCGGCGGTGGCCCAGAACCAGCCGGTGAGGACCGCCCCGGCCAGCGCCAGCGCCCCGAGGACCGGGTGGCGTGCCCGCCGGCCGGCTGCCCGCCCGCCGCGCAGATACCGTTCGCCGCCCGGGTCACCCGCTCCGTGCTCGGCCGCCAGGACGCGGGAAGCGGCGTGCACCCGGGCGAGCAGCACGGCCAGCGCGGCGCCGACCAGGAGGGCGACCGCCCGCGTGTCGGTGCCGTAGTAGACCCGGTCCACCGCGCCCGGGGCGAACAGCACCGCGGCGGCGAGCGCCGAGCCGGCCGCGCCCACCAGGGCGACCAGCAGCACGGCGGTGCGTCCTCTCCGGTTCAGGCCGGAGCCCCGCCGGGCCGCCCAGCCCAGCAGCACGATCAGCAGCAGTGGCCAGAGCAGGTAGAACTGCTCCTCGATGCCGAGGGACCAGGTGTGTTGCAGCGGGGACGGGCTGCCGGTGGCGGCGAAGTAGTCCCCGTCCCGGTTCGCCATCCGCCAGTTGGCGGCGTACCCGAGCGCCGCCAGCGCGTCCCAGCGCAGCGCGCCGAGTTCGGTGCCGGGCATCAGTTTCCGGGAGACCAGCAGCACCACGAGCAGCACCAGGAGCAGCGCCGGCAGCAGCCGGCGTACCCGCCGCCCCCAGAACGCGACCAGGTCGACCCGGCCGGTGTCGCGGTGCTCGGCGAGCAGCAGCGAGGTGATCAGGAAGCCGGACAGCACGAAGAACGCGTCCACCCCGAGGAAGCCGCCCGGGAGGGCGGCGACGCCGCCGTGGAAGGCGAGGACGGCCGCGACCGCGAGCGCGCGGACGCCGTCCAGAGCCGGCTGGTACGGAACCGTTGTCCTGCTCGTACCCGACATGGGCCGGTTTTGCCCGTTGGTGGCAGCCCTTACACCCGATCGCCCGGCGGCGGCCGGACCGGGACCGTCAGCGTCGGGTCGGCGTGGGCCGGGACGCGGCGTCGCCACCGGCCGGCGCAGGGCCGGGGACGGTCAGGGCCCGGCGGTCGAGTACGGCGCCGACCTGTCCGGCGGGACGCTCCACCCGACGGCGGATGACCCGCACGTGCGTCGCGATCGAGGCGGCCACGACCAGCGCCGCGGCGAGCCCCGCCAGCCAGGCGACGCCGGAGAGCGGTTGTGCCTCGACTTGTAGTAGAGGTGCTACATTTCGCGGTATGACTGCGGTCAAACTGTCGGGGGTTGTCGAGACGCCCCATCCGCCTGACGAGGACCTGGTCCTCGACGTCCGCGACCTGCGCATGCGGTACGGCACGACCGACGTGCTGCACGGGGTCGACCTCACCGCCCGGCGGGGCGAGGTGCTCGCCCTGCTCGGGCCCAACGGCGCCGGCAAGACCACCACGATCGAGATCCTCGAGGGCTTCCGGATGCGCTCGGCCGGGGAGGTCCGCGTCCTCGGCGTCGACCCCGGCCGGGGCGACGAGCGCTGGCGCGCCCGGATGGGCGTGGTGCTCCAGTCCTGGCGCGACCACGGCAAGTGGCGGGTCCGCGACGTGCTGGCCCACCTCGGCGACTTCTACGCCCCGTACGGCACCGACCGGATCCGCCGGCCCTGGCCGGTGGACGACCTGCTGGACAGCGTCGGGCTGACCGCGCAGGCGCAGAAGCGGGTGCACCAGCTCTCCGGTGGGCAGCGCCGCCGGCTCGACGTGGCGGTGGGCATCGTGGGCCGCCCGGAGCTGCTCTTCCTGGACGAGCCGACGGTCGGCTTCGACCCGGCCGCCCGGCGCGAGTTCCACGAGCTGGTGCACCGCCTCGCCGACCTGGACGAGACCACCATCCTGCTCACCACGCACGACCTGGACGAGGCGGAGAAGCTGGCCGACCGGATCCTCATCCTGGCCGGCGGCCGGATCGTCGCCGACGGCTCGCCGGACGAACTGGCCCGCCGGGTCGCCGGGGACGCCGAGATCCGCTGGACCCGGGCCGGGGAGCGGTTCGTGCACTCTGCGGCCGACGCCACCGGCTTCGTCCGTGACCTGCTCCACCAACACGGCGACGAGGTGCAGGAGCTGGAGGTCCGCCGGGCCAGCCTGGAGGACGCGTACATGGCACTGGTCTACGAGGAGGAGTCCGGGGTGCGGACCGGCCGGGCCGCCCGGGTGTGGCAGGGGAGCGACCGATGAACCCGACGATGGCGGCCGCCCGGGCCGGTCTGCGGCGCGGCGTGATCGAGCTGCGCAACACCTTCACCAACGCGCAGGACCTGTGGAACTACTTCTTCCCGACCGTCGTCCTGCTGGTCACCATGTTCTTCATGCGCGGCGCCACCGTGCCCGGCACCTCGTTCTCCCTCGGCGCGCGCACGATGCCCAGCGCGCTCGGCATGGGGCTCGCGTTCGGCGGGCTGATCGGCCTGTCCCAGCAGCTCATCGTGGACCGGGAGGACGGCACCCTGCTGCGGGCCAAGGCGACGCCGAACGGGATGCTCGGCTACCTGATCGGGAAGATCGTCATGCTCTCGGCGGTGGCGCTGATCGGGCTGGTCCTCCAGCTCACCCCGGGGCTGTTCTTCCTGGACGGGCTGCGGCTCACCGACGCCGGCGCCTGGCTCACCATGGCCTGGGTGGTGCCGCTCGGGCTGGTGGCGACGCTGCCGCTGGGCGCGGTGATCGGTTCGCTGATCGAGAACCCGCGCAACATGGGCCTGGTGGTGCTGCCGACCTTCGGCCTCATCGCGCTCTCCGGCATCTTCTACCCGATCAACGACTACCCGGGCTGGCTCCAGGCCGTCGCCCAGGCGTTCCCGGTCTATTGGCTAGGGTTGGGGATGCGCTCGGCGCTGCTGCCCGACGGCATGGCCACGGTCGAGCTGGGCCACTCCTGGCGGCACCTGGAGACGCTCGGCGTGCTGGGCCTCTGGGCCGTGCTCGGGCTGGCCCTGGCCCCGGTGGTGCTGCGCCGGATGGCCCGCCGCGAGTCCGGTTCCCGGGTCACGGCGCGCCGGGAAAAGGCCATGCAGCGGGCCATGTGAGAGGGCGTCGATGAGCGAGACCGTGCACAACCGGATCGCGGTGCTGCGCGCCGAGCGGGGCATCTCCCGCCGGCAGCTCGCCGACGCGCTGGGCGTGCACTACCAGACCGTGGGCTACCTCGAGCGGGGTGAGTTCCGGCCCAGCCTGCACCTGGCGCTGCGGATCGCCGCGTACTTCGAGGTGCCGGTCGAGGTGGTCTTCTCCATCGAGCCGTTCCCCCGGATCGGCGACGCGACCAGCGGCGCCGGCCGGACCGCCTGACCGCCCCGGCCGCCGCGCCGTCCCGCGCGGCGGCCGGGGGGCGGTGTCCGCCACACGCCCGTCCCCCCGACCGCCGGATCGTCGGTCCGGCAGGGCAGGATGTACGCCGAGGAGGTGGCGGAGATGGCGGGGCGGATCCGGGACGAGGACATCGCGCTGGTCCGCGAACGCACCTCGATCGCCGAGGTCATCTCCGACACGGTGACCCTCAAGTCGGCCGGCGGCGGCAACCTCAAGGGGCTGTGCCCGTTCCACGACGAGAAGAGCCCCTCGTTCAACGTCTCGCCCGCCCGCAACGTCTGGTACTGCTTCGGCTGCGGGGCCGGCGGCGATGCGATCAAGTTCCTGATGGACGCCGAGCACCTGAGCTTCGTCGAGTCCGTCGAGCGGCTCGCCGCCCGCGCCGGCATCCAGCTCCGGTACGTCGAGGACGACCGCTCGGCCCCGCGTCCCCGGCCGCAGCAGGGGCAGCGCCAGCGGCTGGTCGCCGCGCACGCCGCCGCCGTCGAGTTCTACCGCGGGCAGCTCACCACGGCCGGCGCCCGCCCCGCCCGGGAGTTCCTCGCCCGGCGCGGCTTCGACCGGGCCGCCGCCGAGCGGTACGGCTGCGGCTTCGCCCCCGACGCCTGGGACCTGCTCACCAAGCACCTGCGCCAGCAGGGCTTCACCCACGACGAGCTGGTCACCGCCGGGCTGTCCCGGCCGTCCCGCTCGGGCAGCCTGATCGACCGGTTCCGCCGCCGGCTGCTCTGGCCGATCCGCGACCTCACCGGTGACGTGATCGGGTTCGGCGCCCGCAAGCTGTTCGACGACGACGACGGCCCGAAGTACCTGAACACCCCCGAGACCCCGATCTACAAGAAGTCGCACGTCCTCTACGGCATCGACCAGGCCAAGCGCGAGATCGCCAAGCAGGGCAAGGTGGTCGTGGTCGAGGGCTACACCGACGTGATGGCCTGCCACCTGGCCGGGGTGCCGACCGCCGTGGCGACCTGCGGCACCGCCTTCGGGGCCGACCACATCGGAGTGCTGCGCCGGCTGCTGATGGACACCGACGCGGTGGCCGGCGAGATCATCTTCACCTTCGACGGGGACGCCGCCGGCCAGAAGGCCGCGCTGCGCGCCTTCGAGGACGACCAGCGTTTCGTCGGGCGTACCTTCATCGCGGTCAGCCCGGACAACATGGACCCCTGCGAGCTGCGGCTGGCCAAGGGCGACCTGGCGGTCCGCGACCTGGTCGCCCGCCGCGAGCCGCTGGTCGACTTCGCGCTCCGCCACGTGATCAACCGGTACGACCTGGACACGGTCGACGGTCGGGTGGAGGCGATGCGCCGGGCCGCGCCGCTGGTCGCCAAGATCAAGGACCGGGAGAAGCGCCCGGAGTACGTCCGAAAGCTCGCCGGTGACCTCGGCATGGAGATCGAGCCGGTGCAGCGCGCGGTGCTGGCCGCCGGCTCCGGGCAGCCGGCCGGCGCGGCGACCGCCCCGGCCCGCCCCGGCCCGGCCGCTCCGACCGTGGACAGTCCGCAGTCGATGGTCGAGCGGGAGGCGCTGAAGCTCGCCCTCCAGGAGCCGGTGCTGGCCGGCCCGATGTTCGACGCGGTCGAGGCGACCGCATACCGGCACCCCGTGCACCAGGTGGTGCGGGCGGCGGTCGCGGCGGCCGGCGGGGTGGCGGCGGCCACCGGCGGCGCGGTCTGGATCGAGCAGGTCCGGGACGCCTGCGACGACCTGGCCGCCCAGGCGCTCGTCGGCGAGTTGGCCGTCGAGCCGCTGCGCATCGACGGCGAGCCCGACCCCCGCTACGTCTCGGTCACCATGGCCCGCCTCCAGTGGGGCTCGGTCACCGGCCGGATCAAGGACCTCAAGTCGAAGATCCAGCGGATCAACCCGGTGAGCAACAAGGACGAGTACTTCGCGCTCTTCGGGGAACTGCTCTCGCTGGAGCAGCACGCGCGGGCGCTGCGCGAGCAGGCCGCCGGAGGGCTGTGATGGGGTTGTTCAGTCGCAAGCCGAAGCTGCCGCCGGCCGACCGGCCGCCCCTGGCCACCGACGAGCGGGTGCTCGCCTGGGCCGCCGCCGGCAACGGCGAGGGCGACGGCGTCGTGGTGGCCAGCAACCTCGGGCTCTGGCTGCCCGGCCGGGGGCACCGGATCGGCTGGCACGACATCCTCAAGGCGGTCTGGTCGGGCCGGGAGCTGACCGTCACCCCCGCCGAGCGGGTCGCCGAGCGGGACGGCTACCTCGTGGTGGCGGACGGCCCGGCCGAGACCTACCTGCTGCTCGACCCGGGTGACCTGCCGCACCAGGTGCGGGCGCGGGTCACCCGCTCGGTGGCGTACACCGCGCACCAGCCGCTGCCCGGCGGCGCCGGCCGGATCGCCGCCCGCCGGATGCCCGGGGTGGACGGGCTGACCTGGACGGTCCGCTACGACGCGGGCACGCCGGCCGACGACGAGGCGGTGGCCGCCGAGACGGACCGGTTGGTCGCCACGGCCCGGGCCGCCACCACCCCCGCCGACGTCTAACCGTTCCGGAAATACCGGGCCGCCCCCGGGTGCAGCGGGATCGGGTCGGTCCCGGACGCGCTCTCCCGGGTGAAGTTGGCCGCCTCCGGATGCACCTTGATCAGCTCCCCCTGGTACGCGAAGAGCAGCCGGGTCAGGTCGTACGCCAGCTGGTCCGGCATGTCCGCGCGCACCAGGATCACGTTCGACACCGTGATGGTCGGCGTGTCGGCCGGGGTGCCGTAGACCTCCCTCGGCAGCGACGCCGTGGTGTAGACCGTGCCGTAGCGGGCGGCGAGCGGCTCGATCAGGTCGGCGATGGGGAGCAGCCGGAACCGGCCGGGCGCGCCGACGAGCAGGTCCTTGATGCCCGGGGTGGGCAGGCCGCCGGAGAAGAACATCGCGTCCACGCTGCCCGCCCGCATCCGCTTGACCGTCTCCGGCAGCGACAGGTTGAGCCGCTGGATGCCTCGGTCCGGGTCGATCCCGGCGGCGGTCAGCAGCCGCCCGGCGATGATGTCCGTGCCGGACTTCGGCGAGCCGGTGGAGACCCGCTTGCCGCGCAGCTGGCGGAAGGTGGCGATCTTCCCGTCGGCGCGGACGATCACGTGGGTGTAGTTGCTGTAGATCCGCGCCAGGGCCCGGACCGGCTGCGCCTGCCCGTCGAACGCGCCCCGGCCGGCGACCGCGTCCGCCGCCGTGTCGGCCAGGCTGAAGGCGACCTCCATGTCGCCGCCGGCCAGCCGGTTGATGTTCTCCACCGAGGCGCCGGTCGGTTCGGCCCGGGCCTCGTAGCCGGGCAGGTGCTGGCTGATCACGTCGGCGTAGCCGCCGCCGAGCTGGTAGTAGACACCGGTGGTGTTGCCGGTGGCGAGGAAGATCCGCCCACCGTGCCACTCCTGCGGGCCGGCCGGCGCCGCGCCGCAACCGGCGAGGACGACGGCCAGCAGGAGCGCGGCCACCAGCCGCCGGGGGCGGCGGGTCACTGACGGACCGCCGGTTCCAGGGCCTCGGCCACCCGCTGGACCAGCGTCGCCGTCTCGTAGCCGATCTGGCCCAGGTCGCAGCCGGGCGCGGCGAGCACGCCGAGCAGCGCCCGGCTGCCGACCGCCATCACCAGCAGCACGCCGCCGTCCATGTCGACGATCTGCTGGCGTACGCGACCGGCGGACATCAGCCGGGCGGCGCCCACGGTCAGGCTCGCCAGGCCGCTGATCACCGCGGCGAGCTGGTCCACCTGGTCGGGGGAGAGGTCCGGCGAGGCGGCCAGCCGCAGCCCGTCCTCGGACACCGCGAGGGCGTGGGACACGTCCGGCACCTGCTCGGCGAAGTTCGCCAGCAGCCAGTCGAGCCCGGCGGTCACGGATGAGGTCATTGGGGTCTCCCGGTGGGTGTGGTGTTCGGGGCACGGCGCGTCGCGCTGGCCACGCCTTCGGCGAGGGCGGACAGGCGGGCGCGTACCACCTCGGGGTCGAGCAGGTCCGCCTCGGGGCGGGGCGGCACCGCGGTGGTGGGAAGGGGAGCGGGGAGCTGGCCGCCCCGGGTGCGTCGGGGCAACCCGGTCGCGGTGGCCTGCGGCGGTGCGGGGGCGGCCCCGGCCACCGGCACGGTGGCGGTACGTCGCAGCGCGGTCGGGGTGGGCGGGGTGGTGACCACGTCGCGCCCGTCGGGGCGGGGCTTGAACCAGGGCGTGCCACGGCCGGTGAGCTGACGGCGCGCGACGGCCGGCCGTCGGGTGACCGCCTCGACCCGGGTCAGCGCGGCCTCGGGCACCTCCACCTGGGCGACCGTGCCGCTGCCGGTGTGGTGCAGCTGCACCCGGATCTCGTGCCGGGCGGCCAGGTGCGCCACCACGTGCAGGCCCATGCTGCCGGCCGCGGCGCTGGAGAGGGTGGCCGGGGAGGCCAGCCGCTCGTTGATGGTCGCCAGCCGGCTCTCGCTGATGCCGATGCCCTGGTCGTGCACGCGCAGGGTGAGCCCGTCGACGGTGCGCCGGCCGTCCACCAGCACCAGGGAGTCGGGCGGCGAGTAGACGGTGGCGTTCTCCAGCAACTCGGCCAGCAGGTGCACCAGGTTGCCGGCCGCCGCACCGTGCACCGCCGCGATCGGCACGTCGGTCTCCACCCGGGGATAGTCCTCGATCTCGGAGGCCGCGGCCCGGACCACGTCGGCGAGGAGCAGTGCGCCCTCGTGCCCGCGGCCGGGCTCACCACCGGCGAGGACCAGCAGGTTCTCCCCGTTGCGGCGCAGCCGGGCGGCGAGGTGGTCGAGCGCGAAGAGGCGGGCCAGCGCGTCCGGGTCGGTCTCCTCGCGCTCGAACTCGTCCAGCAGGCGGAGCTGGCGGGTGATCAGGGTACGGATCCGCCGGGCCAGCGCCTCCGCCATCCGGGTCACGTCCAGTCGCAGCTCGGCCTGCTCGCCGGCCAGTCGCAGCGCGGCCTTGTTCACCGTGTCGAACGCCTCGGCCACCTGGGCCACCTCGTCCCGGCCCCGGCGGATGCCGGCGGTGAGCCGGGTCGCCGTGCCGTCCCCCGGGGAGCCGTCGCCGGCGGCGATCGCGGTGATCCATTCCGGCAGCTCCCGGTTCGCCATGGTGAGCGCCGCGACCCGTAGCCGGCGCAGCCGGCGGCTGGTCCGGACCGCCAGCAGCACGGCGGTGACCAGCGAGCCGAGCGCCACGGTGCCGGTCGCGAGGGCGGTGAGCAGGACCCGCTGCCGGGCGGTACGGGCCAGCGCGGCCGCGTGCCGGTCGAGCTGCTCGGAGAGTTCCCGGCCGAGCAGGTTGTACCGGCGGATGGTGCCGCTCTGCGCCACGTACCAGGCGTCACCGTCGGTCTTCAGGGAGTCCGCCGAGCCGTCGGTGTCCAGCACCGCGTCCCGGATCCGGCGGGCGGTCTCCACGTCGCCGCCCGCCATCAGCCGGTACCAGGCGGTGTCGGCCCCGGCTCCGGCGATCCGCAGGAACTCGGCCTGGCGCTCTTCCCGGGCACCGCGCAGCCGGCCGAGTCCGCCCAGCTCGCCGGGGGCCAGGCTGCCCCGGACGAGGACGCCGCGCAGCAGGTCCCGTTCCAGCGACGCCAGGTGCTCCTGGGCGGCCACCGCCGCCACCTCCCGGGCCCCGTTGGCCAGATCGGCGTCGTGCAGCTGGGCCGGGAGCGCGTCGGCGACGGCGAGCAGCGACTCGACCAGCGCCACGTACGTCGGGTCGGCGCTGTCCCCGCCCGGCGCGATCCGGCGATTCGGGCCCAACTGGTCGAGCTGGCCGGCGGCGTCGTCCAGCACCGGCTTCAGGTCCGGTGCGGCGCGGCGGGCGTCGGCGCTGGCCGTGCGGTATCGGTCGACGGCGGCGTCCACCCGCCGCCGCTGGGCGTCCACCAGTGGCCGGCCGGCGGTTCCGCCGCGCTGGCGCAGGGCCGCCGTCTCGCCCAGCTCGCGTTCCAGCTCGTGCACCAGCCGGACGGTGGCGGTGGCGGTGCCGGCGAGCACCCGGGCGCGGTCGGCGTCCCGGGCGGCCTGGTGCGCGGCGCTGGTCTGGGTGGCGCCGAGCACGATCAGCCCGACCGTGGCCACCAGGATCGGTGCGAGCAACTGGGTCCGCACCGACCAGAGGTGCTCGGTACGGTCCGCGGTGCGGTGGTGCCGGCGTACGCGGGCCGGGCGGGGGAGCGGCACGGGGTCTCCCGGATCGGGGTCGGGGTGCCTGGGCCCGGACGCGTCGTCGTCCGGGCCCGGCGTCGTGGGATCAGGCGGCGCCCAGGTCCTTCAGCGCCTTCTCCGCTCCCCGGTGCAGCTTCACCGGGTCGGTCTTGCGGGCGTTCTCCAGGCTGATGCCCTTGGCGGCCGGGTTGGCCTGGGCGAGGGCGTCCTTCTTGTCGAAGACCGTCCGGGTGATGGCGCAGGCCACATTGGCGTCCAGGTTGTCGCGGACCAGCAGCACGTTCGGCACCACGATGGTCGGGGTGTCGGCCGCCGTCCGGTACACGTCCTTGCCGATGGTGCCGGCCTGGTACGCCGGGTTGAGCTCGGCCATCTTCGGCAGCAGCGGGCTGATGTCGAGGAACTTCACCTTGTCGCCGGCGGTGGTGAAGAGGTCGGTGACCCCGCCGGTCGGCACGCCGCCGGACCAGAAGAAGCCGTCGATGCTGCCGTCCTTCATGCCGTCGACGGTCTTGGTCAGGTCGAGGCGCTGCGCCTGGATGTCCTTGGCCGGGTCGAGGCCGGCGGCGGTGAGCAGCCGGTTCGCGATCACCTCGGTGCCGGACTTGGGCGAGCCGGTGGAGATCTTCTTGCCCTTCATGTCGGCGACCGAGGTGATCCCCGCGTCGGCCCGGACGACCACCTGGGTGTAGTTGTCGTAGATCCGGGCGAGGGCCTGCACCGGCTGCGGCGAGCTGAAGCTGCCCTTGCCCTGGACCGCGTTGACCGCGGTGTCGAAGAGCGAGAAGGCGACGTCGTACTGGCCGGCGACGAGCTGCTCGATGTTCTGCACCGAGGCGCCGGTCTCGGCGGCGGTCCCGGTGAGCTTGCCGTCGGTGGCTCCGGAGAGCTGACCGGCGAGGGCGTTGCCGACCACGTAGTAGACCCCGGTGGCGTTGCCGGTGGCGATGCCGACCCGGGTGTCCTTGGTGACCTTGCAGGTGACCTCGGCGGCGGCGTCGTCCGTCGCCGCGCCGTCCTGACGGCCCCCGCATCCGGCGGTGCCGGCCGCGGCCAGGGCCAGCACCCCCACGCCCGCGGCCAGCCGCACGTTGATCCGTCTCACTGAACTTCCTCCCCAGGGTTTCCGGATGGGACTGCGGGGGACGCACCGGACCCGCCGGCGGCCCTCCGTCGTACGAGGACGCCCACGACCAGCACGGCGGCCAGCAACGAGCCGACGGTGACGGGCACGGGTTCCAGCCAGAGCAGGGCCAGCCCGGCGAGCGCGCCGAGGATCCGCTCCGGCACGCCGGCCGGCCCGACCCCGGGCAGCCAGCCACCCGCGGCCACGGCGAGCAGGGTGACGCCGACCGCGGAGACCACGCCGGCCACCACGATCCGTTCCGGCCCGCCGATGCCGAGCAGCCCGAGGCCGGTCGGTGTGATCACGAAGGCGATCGGGATGAGGTACGCGGGCAGCGCGTACCGCAGGGTCTGCCACATGGTCGGCACCAGCCGGCCCCCGGTCACCGCGGCGGCGGCCACGGCGGCGAGCGCGGTCGGCGGGGAGACCTCGGACAGCACCGCGAAGTAGAAGACGAACATCGCCGCGGCGGGCGCGGTGACGCCGAGGTTGAGCAGCGCCGGGCCGATGATCACCCAGCCGATCACGAAGGAGGCGGTGACCGGCACGGCGAGGCCGAGCAGGGTGAGCGCGACGGCGGCCAGCAGCGCGGTGAGCACCAGCACCACGGCCGGCTCGGAGCTGACCGCCTGGGCCCCGCTGACCAGCAGCGCGGCGGCCTGCGGGCCGAGGCCGGTCTTGGTGGTGGTGGCGGTGATGATGCCGGCGGCGGCACAGACGGCGCTCACCGCCAGCACCCCGCGTACGCCGCCGCCGAGCGCCTCGACCAACCGGGCCGGGGTGAGCCGGTGCCGTCGGTCCAGGAAGGACAGCGCGGCGGCCAGCGCGGTGGCGATCACCACGGCCCGGACCGCCGAGGCGCCGGTGGCGAGCACCACGATGATCACGATGAGCGAGAGGAAGTGGTAGCCGAAGCGGGCCAGCAGCCGCCAGGCCGAACCGGTGGCGATCACCACGGGACGTACCCCGGAACGCCGGGCGTCGATCTCCACCGAGAGCAGGATGCCCAGGTAGTAGAGGATGGTCGGCACGGTGGCCCAGCCCAGCACCTGGAGATACGACACCCCCAGGTACTCGGCGATGATGAAGGCCGCGGCGCCCAGCGTGGGCGGGGAGAGGATCGCGCCGACGCCGGCGGCGGCGAGCATGCCCCCGGCCCGCTCGGGCGGGTATCCGGCGCGGCGCAGGATGGGCCAGGTGACCGCGCCGATGCTGACCGTGGTGGCCGCGCCGGAGCCGGAGACGGTGCCGAGCAGGAAGCCGGAGGCGACCGCGGTCCGTCCGGGAGCGGTCCGGGAGCGGCGGAACGCGGCGGCGGACAGTTCCACGAAGAACCGGCCCGCCCCGGATAGGTCCAGCACCGCCCCGTAGATGGTGAACAGCACGATGTACGAGGCGGCCACATCCAGCGGGGTGCCGTAGAAGCCGCTGTCGGAGTTGTAGAAGGCGTCGACGAGTTGGTCGAAGTCGAGCCCGGCGTGGGCGACCGGCCAGGACTGCGGCAGCAGGCCGCCGTAGTAGCCGTAGCCGAGGAAGAGCAGGCAGACGGCCGGGAGGATCCATCCGGTGGTCCGCCGGCACGCCTCCACCAGCAGGAGCAGCAGCACGCTGCCCATCGCCACGTCCAGCGGGTCGAGCAGGCCCTGCCGGTCGAGGAAGGCGTCGTACCCGCCGCCGCCCGCGCCGATGGTCACCGGCAACACCGGGTAGAGGCAGCTCACCAGCGCGGCGAGGGCCAGTGCCCAGTCGAGCGGGGTGGGTCCGCTCCGCTGCGCGGGTGCTGCGTCGTCCGCCGCCCGCCGGCCCAGCCGCACCCCGGAGGGGTACGCCACGAAGACCGCCGGCAGTACGCCGGCCAGAAAAATGATCAGGTAATACTTGCTGCCCTGCGGCAGCGGAAAGAAGACCTGCCAGAGCGCGAGCAGCGCGATGGTGACGGTGACGCCGGTGAACAGCAGCCCGACCGGCCCGGACAGGACGCGCCCCGGCTTTTCGTCCTCGAACCGGGCCGCCAGTTCCCGGGTGTCGTGATGCGCGGCGACCGGCCCGTCGTCGGTCCAGGCCGGGTCGCCGATCGTGCCCTCGTCGGGCGGGAGCGGGACCGGCGCGACGTCCACCTCGGACGCGGAGGCCGGCGCGCCATCGGGCCGGGGCGTCGGAGGGGAGCCGTCGGAGGAGCGAACGGGCGACACGAGGGGGCACGATACGCGAATCGGCTAAGCGATGGGAACATTGTCGATCGCGATTGCATTACGTGACGAGAATGGCGCTTCCATTACTCAGCGCACGTGCTTTTCGGAGCATCTTTCGCAATATCTGGAGAAAATCTTTCGTTTACCTCTCGAACCAGTCGCGCCCGAAAGGATCTGTCCATGATGCCCGGTTGGCCCGACCGGCTGATGATCAACCGTTTAGTGACAGTGAGTAACTGTAGTTACTCTGAGTGGAGATGGGTGTGCGGGGCAGTTAACCGGTCGAGGATGTCGGACCCGGCGGCTAGGGTCGGCCGGTGACCACTGCTCAACCACTCATCCAGGCTCGGGGGCTGGTGAAGCGGTTCGGCGACTTCACCGCCGTCAACGGCATCGACGTCGAGGTGCGCGCCGGTGAGGCATTCGGCTTCCTCGGGCCGAACGGCGCCGGCAAGTCCTCCACGATGCGCATGATCGGCTGCATCTCCCCACCCTCCGACGGCGAGTTGCGCATCCTCGGCATGGACCCGGTCCGCGACGGTGCCGCGATCCGGGCCCGACTCGGCGTCTGCCCGCAGCTCGACAGCCTCGACCCCGAGCTCAACGTCCGGGAGAACCTCACCACCTACGCCCGCTACTTCGGCATCCCGCGCCGGGTGGCCCGCGAGCGGGCCGCCGAGCTGCTCGACTTCGTCCAGCTCGCCGAGCGTGCCGAGAGCAAGGTCGAGCCGCTCTCCGGTGGCATGAAGCGCCGGTTGACCATCGCCCGCGCGCTGGTCAACAACCCGGAGATCGTGCTGCTCGACGAGCCCACCACCGGGCTCGACCCGCAGGCCCGGCACCTGGTGTGGGAGCGGTTGTTCCGGCTCAAGCAGCAGGGCGTCACCCTGGTCCTCACCACGCACTACATGGACGAGGCCGAGCAGCTCTGCGACCGCCTGGTGGTGATGGACGGCGGCCGGATCGTGGCCGAAGGCTCGCCGCGGGCCCTGATCGAGCAGCACTCCACCCGCGAGGTGGTGGAGCTGCGCTTCGCCGCCGAGTCGCAGGAGCCGTTCGCCGACAAGCTGGCCGGGCTGGGGGAGCGGGTCGAGGTGCTGCCCGACCGGATCCTGCTCTACGTGGCCGACGGCGACGCCGCGGTGGCCGAGGTGGCCGCGCGTGGGCTCGTCCCGGCCAGCGTCCTGGTCCGGCGCAGCAGCCTGGAGGATGTCTTCCTCCACCTCACCGGCCGCACGTTGGTGGACTAGGGCGCGTCGCAAAGCCCGGGATGGTGGCCGTGACGAGCGGATGACGAGGGTTTGGTCAGGCTGGGGCGAGCAGGCAGAACTCGTTGCCTTCCGGGTCGGCGAGGACCGTCCACGGGACATCCAGGTCGATGGCGGTGGCGCCGAGAGTCCGCAGTCTGACCACCTCGGCCTCCAGGTCGTCACCCGGGTATGGGCGGACGTCGAGATGGACGCGGTTCCACACGGTCTTCACGTCGGGTGTGCGGCGGAACTGCAGATATGGGCCGACGCCCTTGGCGGATCGCAGTACCGCCTTGTGGTCGGTCACTTCGTGCAGGGTCCAGTCCATGGCCTCGCCCCAGAAGCGGGCCATGGCTCGCGGATCCGCGCAGTCGACCACTACCGCGGCGATCGGTCCGGTGTCTCGGTAGAGCGGTCGGGGGTCCAGCACGCAGAACTCGTTGCCCTCTGGGTCGGCCATGACCGTCCATGGCACGTCGCCCTGGCCTACGTCGGCGGGTGTTGCGCCGAGATCCTTCAGGCGCGTGACCACCTCCGCCTGATGGGCCGCCGAGGTGGTGGCGAGGTCGACGTGCACGCGGTTCTTCACCGTCTTGGGTTCCGGGGAGACGATGAGGTCGAGGCAGACGGCGACGGGGTCGGGGTAGACGAAGCCCTCGGGTTCGAGGTTGGTCACGCCGGGTCCCTCGCTGGAGACTCCCCAGCCGAGCACCTCCGCCCAGAAACCGCCCAGCGCAGCGTCGTCCCGAGCCTTCATGTTGATTTGAACAAGCCGCGTTGCCATGCCGGCGATGCTAGTTCAAGCCGCCGCGGCTGTTCGTGCTGCGTCGCCGGATCGGTGGGCCGGAGGTGATGCGCGAGCAGTTGCTTCATCTGGTGAAGCTCGGCTCCACGCTGCCCCGGGTCCGAATCCAGGTCGTGCCGCTCTCCGCCGGGGCTTACGCTGGGCTCGGCGGTCCCTTCGTGATCGCCACCGTGCCCGGTGGAGAGGACGTCGTCTATGTGGAGGGACAGCTCCACGGGCAGGTGATCGACCGAACCGACTTCGTGCGGCAGATGGTCGAGGTGTGGGAGTCGATCCGCGGTGAGGCACTATCTCAGCAGCAGTCCCTCGAACTGATAGCGGAAGTGGCGGAGACATGGATCTGAGCGGCGCCCGGTGGCGCAAGAGCACCCGCAGCAACGGCCAGGGCGGCAACTGCGTGGAGGTGGCCGACAACCTCCCAGGCGTGGTCGCCGTACGCGATTCCAAGGATCCAAGCGGACCGGTGCTGGCCTTCGGCTCGGAGGCATGGCGCACCTTTGTCGCCCAGGTTGTCGAGCGACCTTAGCTTTTCCGGCCCTGAACCGACGGCGGAAGTGGCGGAGACATGGATGTGACCAGCGCCCGATGGCGCAAGAGCACCCGCAGCGGCCCCGACGGCGGCAACTGTGTCGAGGTCGCCGACAACCTTGCCGGCGTGGTGGCCGTGCGCGATTCCAAGGACCCGAGCGGTCCCATGCTGGCCTTGCAGTTCCGATGCCTGGCGTGCGTTCGTGCTCGGCGTCGCCGAGCGGCCGTAACGGCTTCTTGACGCGACAGCGCCTACTGCCGGTCGCAGTCGCCGCCCTGACCATCCCCCTGGAGTCCGCTATGGGAGCGTTGGCAGACCCGTCCATGATTCTTGCCGAGCGATATCGCTCGGAAAGGGCTGCCCTGGAGCAACTGAAGGCGTCAGCGTCACCCCGCTGGCGCTTCGCGCGGGTGCGCTACTGGCTTGACCGAGCGCGTTTGGAGATCGTTTTCAACTGGCTCGGGAACGCGTCAATCTGGTTCGCCGCACGTCGGTAGCGGTGGGCCGCCGTAGGGGCCGGGAGGGTCGTGGGGGTCAAGGGCCAGCGCGCGGCGCGCGGCGGGCGAGGAGGAGATCCCGCCCCAGTTCCTCGACTTCGCGGGCCCGGCACGGGCTCGCCGGCTTTTACACGCCGCGGGCGATACTCCTCGTCCTGAGGCGAGGATGGCCGCCTACCGCCGGTGGCGGGAAGCGCGTGCCGCCGTCGGGGTGGGACCGACATTGAGTAGCGCGGCAACCTGTCGGTGAGGGTGGACGCTGTTTCTATCGGCCGCCGAACAGCGGATCGCCTGCGGGTGCCCTCAGGCCGGCGTTCGCCACGGTGGCCTCAAGCCGCGCGAGCCGGTCCTTGATCTGCTCAAGCTCATTGGACACCACCCCCGGTCCACCGCTCGGTGTGCCGGTCCCAGATGCGGGCCTCACGTGTTCAAGCTGCGCACGCAGGGACCTCACCTCCTCCGTCAACGCGGTGATGGTCTGTTCGACGGCATCCAGGAAGTTGTCGACGTCCTCCTCGTCGTACCCGCGCTTGCCGAGCGGAGGCTTCCTGAACGCGACGTTCCGGACGTCGGCCGGAGTGAGGTGGGCCATGGGGTCCTCCGGGTTGCGGTGGAGCTTGATCGTGCGGAAGTGTGCCGCACCTGTACCGTGCCTCAAGTGTCTAGGAAGGGGCCGAACCTGCTCCCACGACCCCGGCAAGTGTGATGAGCCCTCACCCGCGGCACCGCCGGCCCAGCCGGCGCCCGGTGGCGCAAGAGCACCCGCAGCAACGGCCAGGGTGGCAACTGTGTGGAGGTGGCCGACGACCTTGCCGGCGTGGTCGCCGTACGCGATGACCGGTGCCGGACCCGTCCCCTGGGCCGACCGGGTTGGCCACCGAGTTCGTCGACACCCCGGTCTCCCGCCTGTCGTCAAGCACCCGACCTGGGTGGGCCGGGCTCAGGGGCGGGGGCAAGGTCACGCAGCACCTGGCTGAGCTGGTCGATGCGGGACTGCGCCTCGGTGCGCAGCCGCTCGGCGAGCGCGTCCCAGTCCTGTCGGGTCGGCGCCTGCCCCGGCGGCAGCGCCGCGAGTGCCTGGCCCACCTCGGCCAAGGTGAGGCCGACCCGCTGGCACGCCTCGATCATCGCCAGGCGGCACATCACATCGCCGTGGTAACGGCGCTGGTTACCGGCCGTGCGGTCGCTGCTGATGAGGCCCTGCGCCTCATAGAACCGGATCGCCGACGCGGCGACGCCGCTGCGCTGCGCCACCTGGCCGATGGTCAGGCCCGGCTCGTGCCAGTCGAAAGACGTGTCGTGCCGCACGCCCCGAGTATGCCCACCCGAGGTTGACCTCAACAAATGTTGAGGTTCTACGGTCGGCTTCACCGATTTCACGAGAATTCGCTGGAGGCGACCATGATCCTGGTGACGGGTGCGACGGGCAATGTCGGGCGGCGCGTGGTGGAGCGGCTGGTTGCCGCGGGTCACGGCGTACGCGCGATCGCCCGCGACCCGGGCCGCGCGAATCTGCCGGCGGGTGTGGCGGCGCTGGCCGCTGACCTGGCCGATCCGGAGACCCTGCGCCCGCACCTGGACGGTGTCCAGGCCGTGTTCCTGATCTGGCCGTTCGTCGACCCGGCTGCGACGGCGCAGCTCGCCCCGCGTGTCGCCGACGTGCTCGCCAGTGCCGGGTCGCCCCGGGTCGTGTACGTGTCGGCCGCCTCCGCCGAGGCCGACCCGGCCTCGTTCTGGGCTGTGGTGGAGCGCGCCATCACCGCGTCCGGCCTGCCCTGGACGATGCTGCGTCCCACCGGAATCGCCACGAACACGCTGGGCTGGGCCGCGTCGATCCGCGCCGAGGGCGTGGTGCGCTGGCCGTACGGCGCGGCGGCCCGCTCGATGGTCCACGAGGACGACATCGCGGCGGTCGCCGTCGAGGCGCTGACCAGCGAC
>NZ_JAPDPH010000088.1 GCF_026013475.1 Micromonospora yasonensis
ACAAGCTCGATTTCGAGATCCGTCCGAATCCCGCGCCGGTATCCGCCGCCGACCGGGCCGCCCTGCTGGCGAACCCCGGGTTCGGCCGGGTGTTCACCGACCACATGGTGACGATCCGGTACGCCGACGGCAAGGGCTGGTACGACGCCCGGGTGGAGGCCCGCGCGCCGATCCCGATGGACCCGGCCGCCGCGGTCCTGCACTACGCGCAGGAGATCTTCGAGGGGCTGAAGGCGTACCGGACCGGGGACGGGGCGGTGACCATGTTCCGCCCGGAGGCGAACGCCGCCCGCTTCGCGGCCTCCGCCCAGCGGCTGGCGATGCCGGAGCTGCCGGCGGAGACCTTCGTCGAGTCGCTGCACCGGTTGGTCGAGATCGACCAGGACTGGATCCCCGACCAGGAGGACTCCAGCCTCTACCTGCGGCCGTTCATGTTCGCCAGCGAGGTGTTCCTCGGCGTCCGCCCGGCCAACGAGTACCTCTACTGCGTGATCGCCTCGCCGGCCGGGGCGTACTTCGCGGGTGGGGTCAAGCCGGTGACGGTCTGGGTCTCCCCGGACTACACGCGGGCGGCACCCGGTGGCACGGGCGCGGCCAAGTGCGGCGGCAACTACGCCGCCTCGCTGGCCGCCCAGGCCGAGGCGATCGAGGCCGGCTGTGACCAGGTGGTCTTCCTGGACGCGGTGGAGCGGCGCTTCGTCGACGAACTCGGCGGCATGAACGTCTTCTTCGTCTACGACGACAACACCCTGGTCACCCCGCCGCTGACCGGCACGATCCTGCCCGGCATCACCCGGGACGCCATCCTCACCCTGGCCGCCGAGGCCGGGCACCGGGTCGAGGAGCGGCCGGTCAGCTTCGCCGACTGGCAGGCGGACGCGGCCAGTGGCCGGCTCCGCGAGGTCTTCGCCTGCGGCACCGCCGCCGTCATCACCCCGATCGGCGGGGTGCGCTTCCCGGACGGGGAGTTCCTCATCGGCGGCGGCGAGCCGGGGCGCTCCACCATGGCGCTGCGGCAGCAGCTGGTGGACATCCAGCGCGGCCGGTCCGCCGACCGGCACGGCTGGGTGCGGCGGGTGCTCTGACCTGCCCTAACGCACCCGGTGACCGGGTTGCACAATTGAGTGTCCGATAGCCGACACCGCCTCCGGCGGTGTCGGCTGTTTCTCCTGGTAGCGAGCCTGATCACGGTGAGTGATGGAGGTTCGGCGCCGGACGCTGCCCCTGGGTATCTATGCCCATGGATCGACGTCGCCTACCTTGCAGCGCAGTAGTTGCGTCTGTGGGGGAGTCAGCATGTCCGGTCCGCTCGGCCGTCGCACCATCCGATCGAGGGTCTGGGCCGGTGCCCGACTGCGGTTCACCGCGACCCTCGCCGCACTCGTCATGCTCCTGGCCTTCGCGGTCCGGGCGGACCTGCCGGACCTCGTCCCGGCCTCGGTGTCCTGCGACTCCGTGGTGGGCTACGCGTACGACGCCGCCGGGCAGCTCGCCGGGGTTCGGGACCAGGCCGGCCGGACGGCCCGGTACGGGTACGACCCGGCCGGCAACATCACCTCGGTCACCAACGACGGCAGCCCGGCGCTCGCCCTGCTGTCGGTGGTGCCCACCCGGGCGGCCGTCGGCGCCGAGGTGACCCTCCAGGGCGGCTGCTTCTCCGACGTGCCCGCGGAGAACACCGTCGAGTTCAACGGCGTACCGGCCCCGGTCACCGCCGCCACCGGGCACAGCCTGGTCACCCGGGTGCCGGCCGGGGCGACCACCGGCCTGATCACCGTCCAGGTCGGCGGCGCCAGCGCGACCAGCCCGCAGTCGTTCGTGGTCGCCGGCCCGGACGAGTCCGCGCCGACCATCACCGCCATCTCCCCGAACGTCGTCCAGCCCGGCGGCACGGTCACCGTCACCGGCACCGGGTTCGCCCCCGCCGCCGCGGACAACGCCGTCACGCTGAACCGCACCCGGGCCGCCACCTCCGCCGTCGCCGCCGGCAGCCTCACCGTGCAGGTGCCCGCCGGCGCGGCATCCGGCCGGATCGGCGTCCGCACCCGGTACGGCAGCGGCGACAGCGCGGCCGACGTGTTCGTCGCGCCCGCCCCGTACACGGTCGCCGACGTGGTGCACACCTCCCGGGTCGCGCTCGGCGAGGCGAAGTCGGTGGCCATCCCGAGCGCCGGTGACGTCGCCCTGGTCGTCTTCGACCTGGCCGAGGGGCAGCAGGCGAGCGTGCAGCTGGCCGACGGCACCTTCGGCTCCTGCGGCATCTCCACCGCGAAGGTGCTCGACCCGTTCGGACGGACCGCGGCGTCCTCCGGGTGCGTCGGCGCCACCGGCTTCATCGACACGGTCAAGGCCCGCACCGCCGGCACGTACACGCTGCTGCTGGCCGCGGCGAGCGCGGCCACCGGCTCGGTCACCGCCACCGTCCGGGAGGTTCCGGCCGACGCGGCGGCGGTCACCACCCCGGGCGGCGGCCCGGTCACCGTGACCACCACCGTGGCCGGCCAGAACGCGGCGGTCACCTTCCCCGGCAGCACCGGGCAGCGGGTCTCGGTGAAGCTGAGCGGCGGCACGTACGGCACCTACAACGCGGCGGTGTCGCTGCGCCGGCCCGGCGGCGGCACCGTCGTCGCCAACGGCTCCTGCGGCACCGGCTGCTTCCTCGACACCACCGTGCTGCCGGTCGACGGCACGTACACGCTCTTCGTCGACCCGCAGTCCACCACCACCGGCGCGATCACCGTCCAGGTGTACGACGTGCCGGTCGACGCCACCGCCACCGCGACGGCCGGCGGGGACAAGGTCACCGCCACCACCACGGTTCCCGGCCAGAACAGCGTCATCTCCTTCGCCGGCACCGCCGGGCAGCGGGTGCTGGTGCAGTTGACCGACGGCACGTACGGCACGTACAACGCCTCGGCGGTGATCCGGAAGCCGGACGGCACCAACCTGACCGGCAGCGCCTACTGCGGCGGCTCCTGCCTCTTCGACACCACCGTCCTGCCGGTCGACGGGACGTACACCATCCTGGTCAACCCGGACACCAGCTACGTCGGCTCGGTGAGCGCCCGGGTCTACGACGTGCCGGCCGACGCGACCGCCAGCACCACCCCCGGCTCCGGTGCGGTCACCGTCGCCACCACCGTGGGGCAGAGCGGGGTCGTCTCCTTCCCGGGCACGGCCGGGCAGCGGATCTCGGTGCAGCTGACCGGTGGCACGTACGGCACGTACAACGCCTCGGCGGTGATCCGGAAGCCGGACGGCACCAACCTGACCGGCAGCGCGTACTGCGGCAGCTCGTGCTTCTTCGACGCCATGGTGCTGCCGGTCGACGGCACGTACACCATCTACCTCAACTCCGACGGGGTGAGCGTCGGCCAGGTCTCCGCGCAGGTCTACGTGGTGCCGCCGGACGCGACCGTGACCGCCACCCCCGGCGGTGCGGCCGTCACCCTGGGCACCACCGCGCCGGGGCAGAACGCGGCGATCTCGTTCGCCGGCACCGCCGGGCAGCGCGTCTCGGTGCAGATGTCCGGTGGCACGTACGGCACGTACAACGCCTCGGCGGTGATCCGGAAGCCGGACGGCACCAACCTGACCGGCAGCGCGTACTGCGGGTCGTCGTGCTTCTTCGACGCGGTGGTGCTGCCGGTCGACGGCACGTACACCATCTTCCTGAACCCGGACGCCACCGTCGTCGGTGAGGTCACCACGCAGGTGTTCGACGTGCCGGCGGACGCCACGGCCAGCACCACGCCGGGCGGCGCGCAGGTCACCGTCACCACCACCGTGCCCGGCCAGAACGCGGTGGTCGCCTTCGCGGGCACCGCCGGGCAGTCGGTCTCGGTCATCCTGGCCAACGGCACCTTCGGCACCTACAACGCCTCCGCGACGCTGCGTGCGCCGGACGGCTCGACCATCGCCAGCCAGAGCTACTGCGGCACGAGCTGCTCGTTCAACGCGGTCGTGCTGCCGGTCACCGGCACCTACACCGTCCTGGTGAACCCGAGCGGCACGATCCTCGGCTCGATCACCGGCCAGGTCTACGACGTGCCGAACGACGCGGTCGCCAACACCACGCCCGGCGGCGCCGCGGTCACCGTGACCACCACCGTGCCCGGGCAGAACGCGGTGGTGTCCTTCCCGGCGACGGCTGGGCAGCGGGTGGCGGTGCAGCTCTCCGCCGGCACGTACGGCAGCACCGAGGCGACGGTGACGCTGCGGAAGCCGGACGGCAGCACGATCCTGACCAACACCTCGTGCGGGGCCTCCTGCTTCCTGGACGCGACGGTGCTGCCGGTGGACGGCACGTACACCGTGCTGGTCGACCCGAAGGGCACGGTGGTCGGCAGCCTCACCGTCAAGGTGCACGACGTGCCAGCCGACGCCACCGCGAGCACCACGCCGGGCGGCGCGGCGGTCACCGTGACCACGACGGTGCCGGGGCAGAACGCCGTGGTGTCGGTGCCGGGGACGGCCGGGCAGCGGCTCGCGGTGCAGCTCTCCGGCGGCACGTACGGCAGCACCGAGGCGGTGGTGACGCTGCGGAAGCCGGACGGCACGGCGCTGGTGTCGAGCAGCTCCTGCGGCACGTCCTGCTTCCTCGACACCACCGCGCTGCCGGCCGACGGCACCTACACCGTGCTGGTCGACCCGAAGGTCACCGCTGTCGGGGCGCTCACCGTCCGGGTGTACGACGTGCCGGCCGACCGGACGGCCGCCACCACCCCCAACGGGGCGGCGGTCACCGTGACCACCACCGTGCCCGGCCAGAACGGCGTGGTGTCGTTCCCCGGCAACGCCGGCCAGATCGTCACCGTCACCATGTCGGCGGGCTCCTACGCGGGCGGCAACGCGGCCGTGACCCTGCGCGCCCCCAACGGCAGCACCGTCACCAGCACCTCGTCCTGCGCCACCAGCTGCTCGTTCAGCTCGGTGTCGCTGGCCACGGCCGGGACCTACACCGTGCTCGTGGACCCGGTCGCGGCGGCGGTCGGCAGCCTCACCGTGCAGGTCATCGACGTGCCGGTGGACGCCACGGTGAACACCACGCCGGGCGGTGACCCGGTCACCCTCACCACCACCGTCCCCGGCCAGAACGGTGCGGTGTCCTTCCCCGGCACGGCCGGGCAGCGGGTCCTCGTCCAGGGCACCGGCGGCACCTACGGGACGTACAACGCCTCGGCGATCGTGCGGAAGCCGGACGGGTCGAACCTGACCGGCAGCGCGTACTGCGGGGCGTCCTGCCTCTTCGACGCCATGGTGCTGCCGGTGACCGGGACGTACACCGTCTTCGTCGACCCGTCGGGCACCTACACCGGCTCGCTCACCGTCCGGGTGTACGACGTGCCCGCCGACGCCACCGCGAGCGCCACCCCGGGCGGCAGCGGGGTCATACTGACCACCACCGTGCCGGGCCAGAACGCCGTGCTCTCCTTCCCGGGCACCGCCAACCAGCGGATCGTGGTGCAGGGCACCGGCGGCACGTACGGGACGTACAACGCCTCGGCGGTCGTGCGGAAGCCGGACGGGTCGAACCTGACCGGCAGCGCGTACTGCGGGGCGTCCTGCTTCTTCGACACCACCACGCTGCCGGTGACCGGCACGTACACCATCTTCCTCAACCCGGACGCCGTCGCCACCGGCTCGGTGACCCTGCGGGTCTACGACGTGCCGGCGGACGCCATGGCGACCGCGAGCGTCGGTGGGGACGCGGTCGCGCTGGGCACCACGGCGCCGGGGCAGAACGCGACGTTGACGTTCAGCGGCACCGCCGGGCAGCGGATCGTGGTGCAGGGCACCGGCGGCACGTACGGGACGTACAACGCATCGCTGATCGTCCGGAAGCCGGACGGGTCGAACCTGACCGGGAGCGCGTACTGCGGGGCGTCCTGCTTCTTCGACACGACGACGCTGCCGGTGAGCGGCACGTACACCATGTTCCTGAACCCGGACGGGATGTACACCGGGTCGGTCAACCTGCGGGTCTACGACGTGCCGGCGGACGCCACGGCGACCGCGAGCGTCGGCGGCCCCCCGGCCACCCTCACCACCACCGGCCCGGGCCAGAACGCGACCCTGTCCTTCACCGGCACGGCCGGGCAGCGGATCTCCGTCCAGGGCAGCGCCGGCACCTACGGCACCTACAACGCCTCGGCGATCGTGCGGAAGCCGGACGGGTCCAACCTGACCGGGAGCGCCTACTGCGGCGCGTCCTGCTTCTTCGACGTCACCACCCTGCCGGTCAGCGGCACGTACACGATCTTCCTGAACCCGGACGGCATGTACACCGGCGCGGTCACCCTCCAGGTGCACGACGTCCCGGCCGACGCCACCGCGAGCGCCACGCCGGGCGGGCCGACGGTCACCCTGACCACCACCGTGCCCGGGCAGAACGCCGCGATGACCTTCGCCGGCACCGCCGGGCAGGTGGTCAGCGTGGTGATGAGCGCCGGCACGTACGGGACGTACAACGCCTCGGCGATCGTGCGGAAGCCGGACGGGTCCAACCTGACGAGCAGCGCGTACTGCGGGTCGTCCTGCGCCTTCAACTCGCTCACCCTGCCCACCACGGGCACGTACACGGTCTTCGTCGACCCGTCGTCCACCCTGGTCGGCAGCCTGACCGGCGAGGTCCGGCTGCCCGCCGGGCTCACCGCGAGCAGCCCGAAGGCCGCCGCGGGCGGGACGTCCGGCGCGACCACCGACGCCGAGGCGAAGACCGCGGCCCGCCCGAAGACCGCCGACGCCACCGAGACCTGGACGCCGGACCGGTTCAACCTGGCGGGCGAGGACTGGGCGGCCCACCGCACCGGCGCGTACGCCCATGTCCAGCCGGCGCTGCGGGCCGAGGCGGGGGTGACCGCCCTCGCCGGGCAGGCGCTGCTGCTCAACGGCACGCCGCTGCCGGGCGTCACCCTCTCCGTCGGCCGGCACGCCACCCGTACCGACGCCACCGGCCGGTTCCTGCTCACCGGGCTCACCGCCGGGCACCACGTGCTGGTCATCGACGGCGCGACCGCGAGCAGCCCGGGCCGGGCCTTCGGCCGCTTCGAGACCGGGGTGGACCTAAAGGCCGGCGAGACGGTCGAGTTGTCGTACCCGATCTGGATGACCCGGCTGGACACCGCGCACGCCGTCCGCATCCCGTCCCCGACGCGGAAGCAGACGGTGATCACCACCCCGGCGATCCCCGGCTTCGAGGTGCGGCTGCCCAAGGGCAGCGTCATCCGGGACCGGGCCGGCAAGCGGGTCACCGAACTGTCCATCACCGCGATCCCGGTGGACCAGCCGCCGTTCCCGCTGCCGGTCGGGGTCCGCACCCCGGTCTACTTCACCGTGCAGCCCGGCGGCTCGGTGATCCTGCCCGAGGGCGCGCAGATCATCTACCCGAACACCCAGGGCCTGGCGCCGGGCAGCCGGCTGGACTTCTGGGACTACGACCCCGGCCGGGTGCCGTGCACCAAGTCGCCGGTGAAGTCGTACCCGCGCAAGCCCGCCAAGGCGGTGCGGGCGCCCGCGGTCTGCGCGGTGACCGGCGCGGAAGCCGGCTGGTACATCTACGGCCACGGCACGGTCAGCCCGGACGGCCGGCAGATCGTGCCCGACCCGGACGTACGGGTCTGGGAGTTCACCGGCGCCATGTTCAACGGCAGCGGCAAGCGCCCGGCCGGCTCCGGGCCGGGCGAGGACGGCGACTCCGGCGGCGACCCGGTCGACCTGGCCAGCGGGCTCTTCGTCGACGAGCACACCGACCTCGTGGTCAACGACGTGCTGCCGATCTCGATCACCCGTACCTACCGGCAGAACGACACCATCTCCCGCGAGTTCGGCATCGGGGCCAACTTCGGCTACGGCATCTTCATCTACTCGGAGCAGCAGTACGTCCAGGCCGACCTGGTGCTGCCGGACAGCGGGAAGGTCCACCTCGTCCGGACCAGCCCCGGCACCGGCTGGACCGACGCGGTCTTCAAGGCGGTGAACACCACCGGCCCGTTCCGGGACTCGGTGATGAGCTGGAACGGCAACGGCTGGGACCTGCTCCGCACCGACGGCATGACCTACGTCTTCGGCGAGAACGCGCCGTTGCAGGCGATCCGGGACCGGCACGGCAACCAGATCACCCTGACCCGGTCCAGCGGTGGACAGTCCGGCGACATCACCCAGATCACCTCCCCGAACGGGCGCTGGATCAAGCTCGCCTACACCAGCGGCCGGGTCACCCGCGCGGAGGACAACGCCGGCCGGGCCGTCCAGTACGGCTACGACACCTCCGGCCGGCTCACCTCGGTCACCTCGCCCGGCGGCCGGACCACCACCTACACCTACGACAGCGCGCACCGGATGACCACGGTCACCGACGCCCGCGGCATCACCTACCTGACCAACACCTACGACGCCAACGGGCGGGTCGCCAGCCAGACCATGCCCGGCGGGGCCAACTACGGGTTCGCCTACACCACCGACGCGGCCGGCAAGGTGGTGAAGACCGCGGTCACCGAGCCGGACGGCAGCGTCCGGGAGACCAGCTTCGACGGTGACCGCCGGGTGGTCGCGGAGACCACCGCCGCCGGCACCGCGCAGGCCCGGACCTCCACCACCACCCGCGACCCCGCCACCCACCTGCCCACCGCGCTGGTCGACCCGTACGGCCGGCGCACCAGCATCGGGTACGGCCCGAACGGCGACCTGAACACGGTCACCACGCTCGCCGGCTCGGCCGCCGCCCAGTCCGCCACGGTCACCTCCGGCGGGCCGTACCGGCAGCTCACCTCGGTCACCGACGACCAGGGCCGGACCACCCGGATGGAGTACGACGACGCCGGCAACCTGGTGTCCGCCACCGACGCCGCCGGCCGGACCCGCCGGTACACCTACAACGGCGCCGGACAGGTCACCTCGTCCACCGACCCGCTCGGCAACACCACCCACTACACCTACGACCAGGGTGACCTGGTCGCGGTGACCGACCCGCTCGGCCGGACCACCCGCAGCTTCGTGGACGCGGTCGGCCGGCCGGTCGCGGTGACCGACGCCCAGGGCGTGCTGGAGCAGGTCCGCTACGACCCGGACAACCAGATCGTCAGCAGCACCGACGGCCTGGGCCGCAGCACCACCTTCGAGTACGACGGCAACGGCAACCTGACGAAGGTCACCGACCCGCGCGGCAACAGCACCACCGTCGCGTACGACAGCTCGGACCGGCCGGTGACCGCCACCGACCCGCTCGGCAAGCCGGCCACCCAGACGTACGACCTGCTCGGCCGGGTGGTCTCCGCCACCGACCGGCGCGGGAAGACCACGGTCACCGAGTACGACGCGCTCGGCCGGACCACCTTCGTCGGGTACGGCGCCACGGCCGGCCCGAACTACGAGAGCACCAAGCGGTTCGGCTACGACACCCTGGACCGGCTCACCACCATCGACGACTCGGCCGGCGGGGTGATCAGCCTCGCCTGGAACGACCTCGACCAGGTGACCAGCGTGACCAGCCCCGCCGGCACGATCGGCTACAGCTACGACGCCGCCGGCCGGCGGGCCGGAATGACCGTGCCGGGGCAGCCCGCCATCTCGTACGAATACGACCCGAGCGGGCTGATCGAGCGGATCACCCAGGGCGGCACCACCGCCACCTGGCACCGGGACGCGGCCGGGCGCACCGACCGGGTCGAGCAGGCCGGCGTGATCACCCGGTACGCGTACGACGCCGCCTCCCAGCTCACCGGGATGTCGTACGAGAGCGGCGGCGGGGTGCCCATCGGCAACCTCGGCTACGCGTACGACGCGGCCGGGCGGGTGGCGGACCTGTCCGGCAGCCTCGCCCACGTCACCATCCCCAGCACCGGGCCGCCGGCCAGCTACGACGCCGCCAACCGGCTGACCACCCGGGGCGACCGGACGTTCAGCTACGACGACGAGGGCAACCTCACCGGCGACGGGGTGCTCGGCTACACCTGGAACGCCCGGGGCGAGCTGGCCGGGGTGACCGGACCGGGCCTGGCCGCGACGTACGGCTACGACGCCGCCGGGCGGCTGGCCAGCCGTACCGCCGGCGGCACCACCACCGGGTTCCTCTACGACGGACCGAACCTGATCCGCGAGCAGGCCGGCGCGAGCTTCGCCGACCGGCTCACCGCCGGCCTCGACCAGACCCTGGTCCGCACCGACGCGGACGGCGCCCGGGTGCCGATCACCGACGCGCTGGGCAGCGTGCTCGGCCTGGCCGACGCCACCGGCACGCTCACCACCCAGTACGCCTACGACCCGTTCGGCGCGGTCACCGCCAGCGGCGCGGCCAGGGGCAACACCCAGCAGTTCACCGGCCGCGAGCGTGACGCCGACACCGGCCTGCAATACCACCGGGCCCGCTGGTACAGCCCGGAGACGGGCCGCTTCCTCAGCCAGGACCCGGCCGGCTTCGGTGGCGGCAGCGCCAACCTCTACGGCTACGCCCTCAACGACCCGGTCAACCTCTCCGACCCCAACGGCGACTGCCCGATCTGCGTGGCGATCGTCATCGGGGCGCTGGTCGGCGGCGCCTCCTCGGTGGGCATCGGGGCCGGCATCGCGGCGCTGACCGGGCGCAAGTACAGCTGGGGCGACGCCCTCAAGGACTTCGCCGCCGGCGCCGCGATCGGCGGCCTCACCGGCGGGGCCGGGGCGTGGCTCAAGGCCGGCAGCTCGGTGTGGAAGCTCGGCCAGTTCGAACGGGGACTGGCCATCGAGGCGAAGCTCGGCGGCAACCTGCCGCGCAGCTTCCCGACCATCGACCGGTTCGCCAACGGCACCGCGACCAGCATCAAGAGCGTCGACCTGGGCGCCAAGACGTACCAGTCCGCGGCGAATCTGACCAGCCGGCTCAAGGGCTACGTGGACAAGGCCGCCGGCTTCGCCAAGAGCAACCCGGTCAGGTTCGACGGCGTCACCATCCGGCCCGGCCAGGTCGCGGCCCGGGAGCTCGAGGTGGTGGTGCCCCGTGGGGCCACCGCCGCCCAGCAGAACGCGCTCAACCAGATAGTCCAGTACGGCGCCCAGAAGGGCGTGACCGTCCGGGTCATCGTGATGCGGTAGCCCGGCGGGGGACGTCCCACGGGTACCCTGGGACGTCCCCCTCTCGACAGGCCACGCCTCACAATTACCGTCCACGTAAGACATTCACTGGAAGGGAGGGGGCGGCGTTTCCTCCCGGCCCTGAACGGCCGGGTTTCCACGCCGCAAATCCGATGAGAACCGCTGGACTGGACCTGCGCAGAGGTCGGTACGTCGCGCACTCCTCCTCGCTCACCACCGACGGCCTGTGGATCGCCAACGGGGTCTTCGACCTCCTCGACGCCGACGCCGGCGACAAGGAGTTGGGAGCGGCGGTACGCCACATGCTGGACGCCTCGCGCAGTGGGGTCCCCACCCCGGACCTGCGGTACGGGCCGTCGCCGTTCGCCCCGGTTCTCGCCGCGTTGGGTCTGCGCTCCTGGGCCACCTACGCCAAGGGCACCGTGCACGTCGACGTCGAGCAGGACGGCGACGAGGTGCTGGTCACCCCGACCCGCAACGGCGGCGCGCGGGAGGGCTTCGTGGGCGACACCGGTCAGACGGCGCGGTTGACCGCCCCGGGCGACGAGGAGTTGGGCTCTGCGCTGCGCGCCGCGCTCGGCCGGTCGAGCTGAGCCGATGGACGGCGAACCACGCCTCAGCCGGCGCACCATGCTGGCCGGTGGTGCCCTGGCCATGGCCGCGTCGGCGCTGGCGGCCTGCTCGGCGAACGCCCGCACCCCGGCCCGTCCCGCCGCGCCGGACGGGGGAGCCGAGCTGCCCGACATCCAGTTCGACGTGGCCCGGTACAGCGCGCCGGAGCAGACCTCGCCGACCGGCGGCCCGTTCGTCATGCCGCCGGTGCACACCGTCTACCTCACCGCCGCGCTGGGCCGTACACCCAACCGCGACGACCAGCGCGAGCTGGCCCGGGTGCTGGCCGCGCTGGAGTCCCGGTACCCGTTCGGCGCGGCCGGCCTGATGACCTTCGTGTCGTACGGGCTGCCGTACTTCCGCCGGCTGCCCGGTGGCCTCACCGGCGACCTGGTCGGCGCGCACCTGCCGAAGCTGCTCGCCGACCCGACGCGTTCGGTGCTGGAGGAGGCCGAGCCGGCGCCGACGGACGTGCACCCGGACAACCCGGGGGTCACCAAGAAGCGGTTCACCGTGCCGGTCCGGATCGAGCAGAACGATCTGCTCTTCACGTTCCGCAGCGACCGGGCGGCGGTGATCCAGGAGGTGCTCGCCTGGTTCGACGGCAGCGGCACCCTGGCCGGCCGGCCGACGCCGTCCCCGGCCTTCGCCGGGCTGCTGACCGTCACCTCCAGCCGGCACATGTTCACCCAGGTCGGCCTGCCCCGGTCGGTCGCCGAGCAGAACCACCTGCCGTACGCCCGGTTCATCCAGCCCGACTCCCCGATGTGGATGGGCTTCTCCGACCAGCAGGCCAACGCCTCGGGCCCGCCGGCCATCTGCACCTTCGCCGGCAACGCCTCGGCCCGGCTCACCACCGCCCGGCCCGGCGACTACCTCGACAACGGCGGCGTCCAGCACCTGTCCCACGTCATCCTCGACATGCTGCAGTTCTACGACATGGCCGCCGCGGACACCCCGCCCAGCGAGAACGGCAACTTCACCAAGCGGGTGCAGTACATGTTCCACGCGCCCCCGGTGCATCCCGGCAACGCCGACCAGCTCACCGACGGCGGCGGGCCGTCCTTCCTGCCGGCCGAGAACCGGGGGCCGGATTACGCGGAGCGCACCGCGCGGGGCATCGGCCTGCCCCGGGGCGAGCGGCGGATGGGTCACCTCTCCACCCTCCAGCGCACCTCGCGCGCCCCGGACGGCACCCCGATGCACCTGCGCGTGGACGGCCCGGGCTTCGACGCGCTGGACGTGCCGGACGGCAGCAGCCAGCCCAAGCTGCACTTCAGCGTGTTCGTGCCGACCGCCGACTTCTTCGCCGGGATGCGGCGCAGCCAGGCCGCGGTGGACCTGGCCCGCAGACACCGGGTGGCCGAGCAGGACAACGGCCTGGAACGCTTCCTGACCTGCACCCGCCGGCAGAACTTCCTGGTCCCGCCCCGGCGGAACCGGGCCTTCCCGCTGGTCGAGCTGGTCTAGGTTACGAGGCCAACCGCTCACCCGCGGTGCGACCTGATCTTGCGAGTTCGACCCCGCCGTCCGACCGGTTGATCTCCGACCACACCGCATCGAGGGAAAGGCCGAGGACGTCGGCGATCGCAGCGATGGTCGAGAAGGCAGGGGTGGCTACACGACCGGACTCGATCTTCCGAAGAGTCTCCGGCGAGACACCTGCGTCCAGCGCGGTGCCGAGCATCGAACGCTCCCCCCTGGCTCGACGCAGGAGGGCGCCGAGGCGCTGTCCGCGTTCGACCTCTGCGGGAGTGAGCGGCAACCTGACCATGGCTCCGATTCTAGTACCGGGATAACATGGCCGGGATACTTATTGGCTGAACGGGTAAGGCGCCGCATGATCGAGATCCTGAACCCCACCGAACTGCCCCGAGCCAGGGAGGCGGGTGCCCTGGTCGCTGGCATACTGCAGACGCTGAGGAGTCGCTGCGGGGTGGGCACGAACCTCCTGGACATCAACCTCTGGGCCCAGTCCATGATCACCGAGGCCGGAGCGCTTTCCTGTTACGTCGACTACGAGCCGTCCTTCGGGCGTGGGCCGTTCGGCCACTACATCTGCACGTCAGTCAACGACGCCGTGCTCCACGGACTGCCGTACGACTACGCGCTTGCCGACGGCGACCTGCTGACGCTCGACCTCGCCGTCTCCAGAGGCGGAGTTGTCGCTGACTCCGCCATCAGCTTCATCGTGGGCGGCTCGAACCCCCCGGAGAGCGTTGCGATGATCAGCGCGACCGAGCGCGCGTTGAGCGCAGGGATTGCCGCGGCCGGACCAGGGGCTCGCATCGGTGACATCTCCCACGCCATCGGCTCGGTGCTCAGCGAGGCGGGATATCCGATCAACACCGAGTTTGGCGGTCATGGCGTCGGATCGACGATGCACCAGGACCCCCACGTCCCGAACACGGGGCGGCCCGGCCGCGGCTACCGGCTGCGCCCTGGGCTGTTGCTGGCACTGGAGCCATGGGTCATGGCGGACACCGCCCAGCTCGTCACCGATGCCGATGGCTGGACACTCCGAAGCGCGACAGGCTGCCGGACAGCGCACAGTGAGCACACGATCGCCATCACCAACGACGGGGCCGAAGTTCTCACCTTGCCGAAGCAGGCGCAACCGTGAGGTGACAGCGATTGACCAAGCTTCCCGGTCAGTGCACCTGGTCCAGCAGGTGCGCCCGCAGCGCGTCGAGTTGCGCGTCGGTGATCCCGGTGTGGCGGAGGTAGCCCTCGACCGAGCCGTACCCCACGCGCAGTTCGTCGAGGAAGAGCGTCATCGCCTCGGCGGGGGAGGCGAGGTAGGGGCGGGGCGGCTCCTCGGCCTCGGGCAGCGTGGCGGCCACCCAGGCGCTGAACCGCTCGGACGCCTCGGTGCTCAGCGCGTAGTCGGCGGCGATGTCGGCGTCGGCCACGCCGAGCACCGCGAGGGTGAGCGCGCACACGACGCCGGTGCGGTCCTTGCCGGCGACGCAGTGCACCACCACCGGCGCGTTGGCGCTGTCCGCGATGAGCCCGACCGCCTCGGCCAGGCCGGCGGTGCCGGTCCGGGCCAGGCCCACGTACCGGTCGGCGAGCCAGCGGGGAAGGCTCTCCTCCGGGTCGTACGGGACCTTGGCCCAGTTCTCGTGCTCGGGATGGATGTGCCGGTAGGTGAGCCCGTCGTACGCCGGCACCCGGCCGTCGCGGGTCACCTCGCTAGGGCGGCGCAGGTCGATGACGGTGCGGATGCCGAGGGCGGTGAACGCCGCCTGGTCGGTCTCGGTGATCCGGTGCAGCGAGTCGGAGCGGTAGAGCCGGCCGGTCCGGACCCGGAGTCCGTCGTGGCCGGTCAGACCGCCGACATCGCGGAAGTTGAACAGCGCGGGGAAGGGGTGCCGGTGAGGGGTGTCAGTTGCTTCCACCCCTGACACGGTAACGGCCGGCGGGGCACCTCGATGCCCCGCCGGCCGCCTGCGCAGGTGTCTCCGTTACCGGGCGGTACCCGGCGGGATCGACGAGTAGGTGTCGTCGTAGTACCCGCCGAGCTTCTCCCGGTACGCCGGATCCGTGTCGGTGCTCTCGTCGTACTCGGGCGCGGCCTTGATCTGGTCCTTGCTCCGGTCGACGTAGACCTTCCGCTCGTCGTGGTCGACGTGGTTGACGGTGCCGGCCGGCAGCATGACCTTCTTACCGAAGATCCACGGCCCGGTGTCCACCACGAGGTAACTGGAGTTCACCTCGTGGCTGGCCCGGTCCACCTTGCCGATACCGCCGTCCGTCGCCTCCACCTTGTAGCCGACCAGGTCGATGCCGGTGATCCCGGCCTCGTCCCGGTAGCTCCACGGATCGAAACGCCCGGCGGGCGCGTCGCCCGCGAAGGCGCCCTGACCACCCTGGGTCAGCGGGTCCGGCGTCCCGTGGGTCGTTCGAGGGTCGAGCCGCTCCACAGCGTCCACTCCCTTTCTCGACTTTCTCGGGGGATGTGCCTGTCGAACCCTTTGCTACCCGGGTACGGAGATCGATACACCCGTGACTCAGGTCAGCGCGGCCTCCGCGTCCAGCGCCACCGCAGCGGCGTGCACGACGGCCGCGATCCGCAGCCCCTCGTGCACCTGCTCGCGGGTGAATCCGGCGGCCCGCAGGGTCTTCTCGTGCGACTCCAGGCAGACGCCGCAGCCGGTGATGGCCGAGACGGCGAGGCACCACAGCTCGAAGTCGCCCTTGTCCACGCCCGGCCGGGCGATGATCTGCATCCGCAGCCGGGCCGGCATCGAGGCGTACTGCTCGTCGCCGATCAGGTGCTTGGCCCGGTAGTAGACGTTGTTCATCGCCATGATCGTGGCCGCGCCCTTGGCCGCCTCGATCGCCTCCGGGGTGAGGTGGCCGGCCGCCTCGGCGGCCACCTCCCGCAGCACCACCGGGTTACGCGCGGCGACCGCGCAGGCCAGCGCGGTGCCCCAGGCCTGCTCCGGCTTCAGCGTCGAGGTGCCGACGGTCGAGCCGAGGTTGAGCTTGATGTCCTTCGCGTACTCGGGCAGCGCCGCCTTGACCGCGTCCAGACCCACGGTCAGGCCCCGGCGCCAGCGAGCAGCGCGTTGGCGTCCAGGGTGGCGCCGCCCTTGTTCCAGTTGCACGGGCAGAGCTCGTCGGTCTGCAGCGCGTCCAGCACCCGCAGCACCTCGGAGACGTTCCGGCCGACCGAGCCGGCGGTGACCATGACGAACTGGATCTCGTTGTTCGGGTCGACGATGAAGGTGGCCCGCTGGGCGACGCCGTCCTCGCCGAGCACGCCGCAGGCCGCGGTCAGCTCGCGCTTGATGTCACTGAGCATCGGGAAGGGCAGCTCGCGCAGGTCCGGGTGGTCCTTGCGCCAGGCGTAGTGGACGAACTCGTTGTCGACGGAGACGCCGAGGACCTGGGCGTCCCGGTCGGCGAACTCCGCGTTGAGCCGGCCGAACTCGGCGATCTCGGTGGGGCAGATGAAGGTGAAGTCCTTCGGCCAGAAGAAGACCACCCGCCACTTGCCCTCGTGGGACTTGTGGTTGATCGTCTCGAACGCCTGGTCGGCGTCCAGCGACACGCAGGCGGTGAGTTCGTACTCCGGGAAGTGGTCACCGACAGTGAGCACAGGTTCTCCTTGACAGCGGCTGGTCAGCGGCACGAGGCCGGTAACTGGATCGGTTCCAGATACTTCCGTAGCCGGGTTTGCGCGGCTGAGCGGCCGGATGACTTGTGAAGTCGATCACCAGCGGCAGGTTCCGCCCCGGCTCGGCCGGCCGTCGGCTATGGCCACCCTGCGTCATCGTCCCGACATGTGGATTTTTCCTCCCAGAACCAGGATCGGGGTGGCAGAGTACGGACCGTGACCAGCTCCGTCCTGATTATTGACAGCTAGCGCGCCGGCTTCCCCCTCGCCGAGCGCGCAGACCTCCCGCATCCGCGGGGGGTCTTTTTGTTGCTCCCCCAGGTTCGAGAAGAGGACTCCCATGACGTTCCAGGTGTACGACACGACGCTGCGCGATGGTGCGCAGCGCGAGGGGCTCAGCTACTCGGTGGTCGACAAGCTGGCGGTGGCCCGCCTGCTCGACGACCTCGGGGTCGGCTTCATCGAGGGCGGCTGGCCGGGCGCGGTGCCGAAGGACACCGAGTTCTTCCGGCGCGCCCGCACCGAACTGAACCTGAGGCACGCGATCCTGGTCGCCTTCGGGGCCACCCGCAAGGCCGGGGTGGCGGTCGGGGCCGACCCGCAGGTGCGCGGGCTGCTCGACGCCGAGACGCCGGCCGTGGCGCTGGTCGCCAAGGCGGACCTGCGGCACGTCGAGCGGGCGTTGCGGACCACCGCCGAGGAGAACCTCGCGATGATCCGCGACACGGTGACCCACCTGGTCGGGCAGGGGCGGCGGGTCTTCGTCGACGGGGAGCACTTCTTCGACGGCTACCGGTACGACCCGGCGTACACCGCGGCGGTGCTGGAGACCGCGCTGGGCGCCGGGGCCGAGCGGTTTGTGCTCTGCGACACCAACGGCGGCATGCTGCCGTCCCAGGTCACCGCCGCCATCGCCGACGTCACCGCGCGTACCGGCGTGGCGCCGGAGCTGCTCGGCATCCACTGCCAGAACGACACCGCCTGCGCGGTCGCCAACACCATCGCCGCCGTCGAGGCCGGCGTCCGGCACTTCCAGGGCACCGCCAACGGGTACGGCGAGCGCCCCGGCAACGCCGACATCTTCGCCGTCGTCGCCAACCTCCAGCTCAAGCTCGGGCTGCCCGTCCTGCCGGCGGGCTGCCTGGAACAGATGGTGCGGGTCTCGCACGCCATCGCCGAGATCGCCAACATCGCCCCCGACACCCACCAGGCGTACGTCGGGGCCGCGGCCTTCGCCCACAAGGCGGGACTGCACGCGAGCGCGATCAAGGTCGACCCGTTGCTCTACAACCACGTGGACCCGTCGGTGGTGGGCAACGACATGCGGATCCTGGTGACCGAGATGGCCGGCCGGGCCAGCATCGAGCTCAAGAGCCGCGAGCTCGGTCTGGACCTGGCCGGCCATCCGGAGGCGCTCGCCACGGTCACCAACCGGGTCAAGGAACTGGAGGCCGGTGGCTGGTCGTTCGAGGCCGCCGACGCGTCGTTCGAGCTGCTGGTCCGCGCCGAGCTGCCGGGCCGGGCCGCGCCGCGCCCGTTCACCCTGGAGTCGTACCGGGTGCTGGTCGAGCACCGCGAGGACGGCGCGGTGGTCTCCGAGGCCACCGTGAAGATCCGGGTACGCGGCGAGCGGGTGATCGCGACCGCCGAGGGGAACGGCCCGGTCAACGCCCTGGACGAGGCGCTGCGGACGGCGCTGGCCCGGCACTACCCGGAGCTGCGCGACTTCGAGCTGGCCGACTACAAGGTCCGCATCCTGGAGGGCAGCCACGGCACCGGCGCGGTGACCCGGGTGCTGGTGGAGACCGCCGGCGCCGGCCGCGACTGGACCACGGTCGGCGTGCACCCGAACGTGGTCGAGGCGTCCTGGCACGCCCTCACCGACGCCCTCACCTACGGCCTGGACCGGGCCCGGGTGTAAGGAGGGGCCCCCTGTTAACGCCTCCGGTAGAGAAGGGGGCCCCGGTTAACACCTCACCCAGCGGGCAGGCGGAGCTCCGCGAGGACCGCGCGGTGGTCGCTGCCCGGCAGCGGGTGCACCTCGACCGCCCGTACCGCGATGCGCCGGTCGGCCAGTACGTGGTCGATGGTGACCGGCGGAATCCGGTCGCCGTCGTACGGGCCCCAGGTGCCGGCGAGCCCCGCGCCGGCCGCGTCCGCCGCGTCGACGTAGCCGGTGGCGATCAGGTCGCGTAGCGGCGTGTGGTCGAGGGTGGCGTTGAAGTCGCCGGCGAGCACGCTCAACGGCCCGTGCGGGGTGGCGGGCGGCTGCGCCCGCAGGTCGGTCCACCAGTCCGGCACCACGCGGACGGCGTACGGGGAGGCCGGGTGCGCCGACTCCACCCGCAGGGCTGGCGCGCCCGGCACCGCCAGGGTGCCGTACGACTGCAGGAAGGCGAAGCCCTGGTTGCGGCGGACCCCGACCGCGCCGAGCGGGAAGCGCGCGTAGAGCCCCGACCCGCTCGCGCCGGGCTCCGGATCGAGCGCCCGGTACGGCAGCAGCGTGGCCAGCCCGAGCCGGTCCAGCTCGGCGGCGATGCCCGGGGTGAATTCCTGCACGGCCAGCACGTCGACTCGCTGCGCCCGGACCAGGGCGACCAGCGCGGCCGGATCGGCGCCGCCCAGCAGCAGGTTGGCGGTGAGCAGCCGCAGGGTGGGGCCACCGACCGCCGGCTGCCCGGCGGCGACCGCGCGCGGCGCGACGACGCCGACCAGCGCCAGGATGGTGACCGCCGCGAGCACCGCCGGCGCCCAGCGGCGCAGAACGACCGCGAGCACCAGCGGGACCAGGGACCCGGCGGCGACGTACGGGGTGAAGGCGACCGCCTGCACCAGTGGGCCCCGCTCCAGCCCGGCCAGCCGGAGCACGGCCCAGGCCGCCGCCGGCAGCACGGCCAGCCAGCAGACCATCGTCAGGATCCGGGCCGCCCGGCCGTCGCGCAGCGCGTCGCTCACGGCCGTCACCGTACCGGCCGAACGTCCTGGGCGGATGCCGGTGAGCTGTGGCCCCCGCCGAGGCGGCGGCCGGCGCACGTCTGGGTGGACCTGCGTGCCCGCGTACCGCCCGCGCCGTTGCGGCCCGGCCGGCACGGTCGTCCCCGTCCCGCCCGGGATGGGTCACCAAGGTGCTGATAATCCGACGTTTGTCCGACCAGCGCCACGGGAAGCAAGCACCGTGACGGACATCTCGGACACCCTGACCAGCATGCCCAGCCCGATCGACGCCGAGGCGATCGGTGGGCAGCTGGAGCAGACCCTCTTCGAGGTCAAACGCGTGATCGTCGGGCAGGATCGCCTTGTCGAACGCCTGCTCATCGCGCTCGTCGCCAACGGGCACTGCCTGCTGGAGGGCGTGCCCGGGGTGGCGAAGACGCTGGCCGCGCAGACCCTCGCCACCGTCGTCGGCGGCACCTTCTCCCGGATCCAGTTCACCCCCGACCTGGTCCCCTCGGACATCGTCGGCACCCGGATCTACCGGGCCTCGACCGAGAGCTTCGACGTCGAGCTGGGCCCGGTCATGGCGAACCTCGTGCTCGCCGACGAGATCAACCGGGCCCCGGCGAAGGTGCAGTCGGCGCTGCTGGAGGCGATGGCCGAGCGCCAGGTCTCCATCGGCGGCCGGAGCTGGCCGGTGCCCGACCCGTTCCTGGTGCTGGCGACCCAGAATCCGATCGAGTCCGAGGGCGTCTATCAGCTCCCCGAGGCGCAGCGTGACCGGTTCCTCATGAAGGTCGTGGTCGACTACCCGACCGAGGCCGACGAGTTGGCCATTCTCTACCGGATGAGCGCCGACCGGCCGACGCCGCGACCGGTGCTCGACCCGGCCCGCCTGCGCGATCTCCAGCGCCAGGCCGGCCAGGTCTTCGTCCACCACGCGCTCGCCGAGTACGTCGTCCGGCTCATCCTCGCCACCCGTGACCCGGGCCGGTTCGGGCTGCCCGAGATCGCGTCGCTGCTGGCGTACGGGGCGAGCCCCCGGGCCACCCTCGGCCTGGTCGCCGCCGCCCGCGCCCAGGCGCTGATCCGGGGCCGCGAGTACGTGCTGCCGGAGGACATCCGCGACCTGGCCGTCGACGTGCTCGCCCACCGGCTGGTGCTCTCCTTCGACGCGGTGGCCGACGGGGTCTCCGCCGAGGCGCTGATCCACCGGTTGATCGAGGCGGTGCCGCCACCCCGGGTCCTCCACGGCCAGCCGGAGGCGGCGCCCGACCTGGCGGCGGCATGAGGCGCCGGGCGGCACCTGTCCTGTCCGAGCCGACCCTGGGGGACCTCACCCCCGATCAGCGACTGCGTCGGCTGGAGCTGACTGTCACCCGGCGGCTCGACGGGCTGCTGCACGGCCAGTACCGGGGCCTGCTGCCCGGGCCGGGCAGCGAGGTGGCCGGGAGCCGGGAGTACCGGCCCGGCGAGGACGAGGTGCGCCGGATGGACTGGGCGGTCACCGCCCGGACCACCGTCCCGCACGTGCGCGAGGTGGACGCCGACCGGGAGCTGACCACCTGGCTGGCGGTCGACGCCAGCCCCAGCATGGAGTACGGCACGGCCACACTGGACAAACGCGAACTGGCGGTGGCCGCCGTGGCGGCGGTCGGGTTCCTCACCGCAGGCGTCGGCAACCGGCTCGGCGGGCAGGTGCTCGCCCCGGACGGCGTACGCCGGTTCCCGGCCCGGAGCGGACGCATCCACCTGCTCGGCCTGCTGCGCACGCTGCTGTCCGCCCCCCGTGGCGGCAGCGCCAGTTCGGCGCCGCGCGGCGGCCCTCCGCCGACGCTGGCCGACGGGCTGGCCGGCGTGCAGCGGATGGCGACCCGGCGGGGGCTGGTGGTGGTCGTCTCCGACTTCCTCGACGGGCTCCCCGACGATCCCGACGCCGCCGCGCCCTGGGAGGCCGTGCTGCGCCGGCTCGCCGTCCGGCACCAGGTGCTCGCCGTCGAGGTGATCGACCCGCGTGAACTCGAACTGCCGGACGTCGGCCTGATCACCCTGGTCGATCCGGAGACCGGGCGGCGCCGCGAGGTGTGGACCGGGGACCGCGCCCTGCGCGAGCGGTACGCGGCGGCCGCCGCCGCCCAGCGCGACCAGGTACGCCAGGCGCTGCGCCGGTCCGGCGCCACGCATCTGGCGCTGCGGACCGATCGGGACTGGAGCGCCGACATCGTGCGTCACGTGCACGCCCAGCGCCGGCTGGCCGCCGCCCCGGCCGCAGCCCGGGGAGGTACCGCATGACCTGGCAATCGGCCGGCCGGCTCTGGCTGCTGCTCGGGGTGGCCGCGCTCGTGGTCGGCTACCTGGCGATGCAGCGCCGGCAGAGCCGGTACGCCGTCCGCTTCACCAACCTGCGCCTGCTGGACCGGGTCGCACCGCAGCGGCCGGCCTGGCGCCGGCACGTGCCGGCGGGCCTCTTCCTCGCCATGCTCGCGTTGCTCGTGGTCGGGTTCGCCCGACCGAGCGCCGAGGTGAAGGTGCCCCGGGAACGGGCCACCGTGATGGTGGCGGTGGACGTCTCCACCTCGATGCTCGCCGGCGACGTCGACCCGGACCGGCTGACCGCCGCCAAGGGGGCCGCCCGTCGGTTCGTCGACGTCCTGCCGGACGAGTTCAACGTGGGGCTCGTGGCCTTCGCCGGCAGCGCGGCCGTGCTGGTGCCGCCCGGCACCGACCGGGACGCGCTGCACGAGGGGATCGGCCGCCTGGCCGAAGGCGTCACCGGCGTCCAGGGCACCGCCATCGGGGAGGCGATCAGCACCTCCCTCGGCGCGGTGAAGAGCCTGGACGCCAAGGCCGCCAAGGATCCGCCGCCGGCCCGGATCATCATCCTCTCCGACGGGGCGAACACCTCCGGGATGGATCCGATGGAGGCCGCGGCGCAGGCCGTCGCGGCCAAGGTTCCGGTGCACGCCATCTCGTTCGGCACGCCGTCCGGCTTCGTCGACCGGGGCGGGCGGGCGATCCAGGTGCCGGTCGACGGCCAGACGCTCAAGGCGGTGGCCGAGGAGACCGGGGGCGGCTTCCACGAGGCCACCAGCAGCGCCGAGCTGCGTGCCGTCTACGAGGACATCGGCACGTCGGTCGGCTACCGGAAGGAACGGCAGGACATCTCCGCCCGCTTCATCGGCCTGGGACTGGTCTTCGCCATGGGCGCGGCCGCCGGATCACTGCGGTGGTTCTCCCGGCTGCCCTGAACCGCGGTACCGGCAACGGCAGGACGGCACGACACGTGAGGAGCCAGGTATGGCAGTGCAGACCGGACTCGGCGAGCCGCGCGGACCGTGGTTCGTCTCGCCGGAGCTGGACCCGGACGGGCGCGGACGCTGGGCCGTACCCGGGTCGGAGCGGGGCCGGAGCGGGCGGGGCTGGCGCGGCCGGATGCTGGCCGCGCTGGCGGTGGTCGCCCTCTCCACCGTTTCCGGGGCGGCGGCCGGCAGTTGGGTGGCCGGCCGGGAAGCGCCCGGACCGGCGGCGGCGTCCGCCGCGCCGGTGCCGGCGGAGCTGACCACCGCCGCCGAGAAGACGGTGCCCGGGGTGGTCTCGGTGATGGTCGGCGGCACCTCGGGCGCGTCCGCCACCGGTTCCGGCTTCGCCATCGACAACGAGCAGCACATCGTCACCAACGACCACATCCTGGCCCGGGGCGGCTCCGGACCGGTGACCGTGGAGACCGCGGACGGCCGCCGGTTCACCGCCGAGGTGGTGGGGCGGGAATCCAGCAGCGACCTGGCGGTGCTCAAGGTGCCGGCGTCGGCCGGGCTGCCGCCGCTGCCGTTGGCCAAGCCGAACTCCACCCGGGTGGGGGAGCCGGTGCTGGCGGTCGGCTCGCCGCTCGGCCTGGCCGGCACGGTGACCGCCGGTATCGTCAGCGCGCTCAACCGGCAGGTACGCATCGGCAACGGCCGGCACGCCGCGGTGCAGACCGACGCCTCCATCAACCCGGGCAACTCGGGTGGGCCGCTGGTCAACGCGCGGGGCGAGGTGGTCGGGGTGAACACGGCCATCGCCACCATCGACGGCAGCGGGTCCATCGGCATCGGCTTCGCCATCCCGATCGACCAGGTCCAGCAGACCGCCGACACCATCATCGGCCGGGGCGGCTGACCGCGCCGTACGGCCGATGACCTGCGGAAGCCTTACCGGACCATCCGACCGGACGGGGTGAAGTGTCGGATATCCGGCATGGGAGCATTGGGCCATGGAAATATTACGGTGAGTATGGATACTGGCGTGGGTGGAGCAAGCTGTCATCGCGGCCCTCCTCCTGGTGGGCCTGGTCATCGGCGCCGGTGTGGGCGCGGCCTACGCCCGCGCGAAGCGCGGCTGGACGGACTACCGGACCATCCGGAGCAGCGTCCCCGGCGCCCGGCGGAACGCCTGGGTGGCGATCCGCGCGGTGTTCGTCAAGGTCGGCGTCATCGCCCTGCTGCTGTTCGGCGCTGCCGCGTACGCGGCGGCCGGCTCCGACCACGAGCGGGCCGATCCGGCGCCCACCCCCACCGTGACCGCCACCCCGAGCCCCCGGTCGGGGCGTTAGCCTCGGGACGTGGACGACGGACTGCGGGTGACCGACCGGCTCCTGGTCCCCGCCGCCGAGCTGCGGGAGCGGTTCTCCCGCTCGTCCGGCCCGGGCGGGCAGGGGGTCAACACCACCGACTCGCGGGTGGAGCTCAGCTTCGACCTGGCCGGCTCGCCCAGCCTGCCCGAACCGCTGCGCGCCCGGGCCCTCGACCGGCTCGCCGGCCGACTGGTCGACGGCGTGCTGACCGTGGCCGCCAGCGAGCACCGGGCCCAGTTGGCCAACCGGGAGGCGGCCCGCGAGCGGATGGCCGCCCTGCTGCGGGCGGCGGTCGCGCCACCGGCGAAGCCGCGCCGCCCGACCCGGCCGTCCCGCGCCGCGAAGGAACGCCGGCTCGCCGAGAAGAAGCGCCAGTCCCAGCGCAAGCGCGACCGCCGGGTGGACGGGGACTGACCCGGGCGTACCCGGAAAGGGATTGCGGCCCGAGCCGCGCGGCCCGGACAATCCGCCGGGTGCCGAACGACTTCTCGATCAAGCCCACGCTCACCGGCGAGCGGGTGGTGCTGCGTCCGCTCACCGCCGACGACGCCGTCGTCTTCCAGACGATCCTGGCCGACCCCGAGGTGATCCGACTGACCGGCAGCCCGCCGGACGACCGGCTCGACCCGGACCGGCTCCGCGACTGGTACGGCAGCCGCAGCGCCCAGACCGACCGGCTCGACCTGGCCGTGGTGGACCGGGCGACCGGGGAGTGCGTCGGCGAGGTGGTCCTCAACCAGTGGGACAGCCACAACGCGGCCTGCAACTTCCGGACCCTGATCGGCCCGGCCGGGCGGGGCCGGGGCCTGGGCACCGAAGCTGCCCGGCTCGTCGTCGGCTACGGCTTCGAGGAGCTCGGCCTGCACCGCGTCGCGTTGGAGGTGTTCGCGTTCAACCCGCGCGCCCGCCGGGTCTACGAGAAGGTCGGCTTCGTCGCCGAGGGGACGCTGCGCCAGGTGCTCCGCGACGGTGACGACTGGGTGGACGCCAGCGTCATGTCGATCCTCGCCCCGGAGTGGGCGCGGCACCGGGGACATCCGGAGGGCTGAGCCCGATCACCCAGGCATGGGGCGTCAGGCGGGGTCACCGGCCGGCGCCGAGCCGTCCAGCGCGACCAGCAGCCGGGACCGCAGCACGGCGGCCCGCTCGGCGAAGCCGCGCTGGGCGGCGGCGTACTCGGCCCGGCCCTCCGGCGTCTCCACCCGCACCGGCGGGTACCCCAGGCCGGCCAGGTCGTACGGGCTGGCCCGCATGTCCAGCGCGCGGATCTCCCGGGCCAGCGCGAAACAGTCCGCCACCAGCTCCGACGGCACCAGCGGACAGAGCTTGTACGCCCACTTGTAGAGATCCATGTTGGCGTGCAGGCAGCCCGGCTGCTCCAGCGCGTGCTGGCTCTCCCGGGTCGGGGTCAGCAGGTTCAGCGGCCGGGCCGGCGGGGTGAAGAACCGGAACGCGTCGAAGTGGCTGCACCGCACGCCCCGCTCCTCGACCACCGCGGCGGTGGCCGCCGGGCTGAGCCGCAACGGCCAGGCGTTGTGCCGTACCTCGTCCTGGGTCTGCCGGTAGACCATCGCCCACTCGTGCATGCCGAAGCAGCCGAAGTGGGCCGGGCGGCCGGCGGTCGCCGCGAGCAGCGTACGGATCCAGGTGACCGACTCGGCGCGGCGACCGCGTACCCGGTCGGTGTCGAGCGTGAGCCCGGCGGTGGTGGCGCGGTAGTCGGGGCCGAACTCGGCCGGGTCCGCGTCGCGCAGCACCACTCCCGCCCCGGGGTGCCAGCGGCGCAGCTGGGCGGGACGGTGCGAGTAGTAGGTGAAGAGGAAGTCCTCCACCGGGTGCTTCACCCCGGACCGACGCCGGGCCAGGTGCGGCGCCAGCCAGGCGTCGACGCGCTCCTCGTGAGCCCGACGCCGGGCCTGCCAGTCGGCCGTGTCGAGGGCGGGGGCGAGGGCGGCGGTCACGGACCCCAGGGTACGACCGCCGCCCGGCCCCCGGTCAGGCCACGTCCACCCGCACCCCGGCGGAGAAGACCCCGCTGCGCAGCTCCAACTGCTTCGGCGAGTCGCTGCCGTGCAGGGTGAAGACCAGCGGCAGGAGCACCCGGCTGCCGGCGGCCACCGGCCGGGCGAACACGTCCTGACCGAGGTTGGCCATCCGGGTGGCGTCCTCGTCGGCGGCCACCCAGTTGCCGCCCGCCAGGTACGCGCGCTGCAACTGGCCGTGCCAGGTCTGCTCGCTCGCGGTGAGGTTGTGCACCCCGACGGTGGCCAGGCACTGCCGGTCGCCCGGCTTGGCCGCCAGCACGTCCCCGGTGCTGCAGGCCAACCGGTACACGGTGAACTCGAACGCCGACTCGCGCAGCGGGACGCCGAGCGTCCCGGAAACGCTCTTGCCCATCCACGCGCCGCTGGTCGGCTGCTTGGCGGTGTCGATCGCGGCGACCCGCTGGCTGGCC
>NZ_JAPDPH010000089.1 GCF_026013475.1 Micromonospora yasonensis
CGCGTCGGCCGCCGACGGGTACGCGGGCAGCCCCGCCACGGTCGCCGCGGTCGGGTGCACGGGGACGATCACGCCGGTGAACCCGCCGTCGCGCAGGTGCCCGAGCAGGGCCGCGCCGACGCCCTGGCCGGTGGTGCTGGCCCCGTACACGGCGATGCCGCGCGGGGCGAGCAGCCGGGCGATCGAGCGCGCCTCGGTGCGGTGCTCCCGGCCGCGCTGCACCTCCAGGGTGGCCTGGGTGGGGGCGATCGGGAAGCTCAGGTGCACCACGCCGTCGGCGTACTGGCGGGCGACCACGTAGCCGAAGTCGGAAAAGACCCGCAGCATCGCCCCGTTGGCCGGGAGCACCTCGGCGACGAAGTGCGCGATACTGGCGCGGCGGCCCGCGTCGGCCAGGTGCTCCAGCAGCACCGAGCCGATCCCCCGGCCCTGGTAGGCGTCCTCCACCACGAAGGCCACCTCGGCCTCGGGCGAGGCGGGACCCAGCCGCTCGTACCGGCCGACGGCGACGATCCGGTCGCCGGCCAGCACCACGAACGCCTCCCGGTCGCGGTGGTCGACGTTGACGAAGCGCTGCAGGTCCCGGTCCGGGATACGCGGGTACGGCGAGAAGTAGCGCAGGTAGCGGGTGCGCTCGGAGAAGCGCGAGTGCATCGCCACGATCGCCGCGGCGTCGTCGGGACGGATCTGTCGCAGCTGGACGGTCGTGCCGTCGCTGAGCAGCACGTCCACCGGTTGCTCGACGGTGGTCACCGGTCGGTCCTCCCCTACCGACGGATCAGTCGCGCGGATCGTGCGGATCGAGCCCGAGCAACGGGAAGACGGCCCGGCGGGTGGCCGCGATGGCGCGCCCCACCGCGTCCGGCTCACCGTTGGGCTGCCATGGCTGGTACGTCGGGTCGACGTCGTCGGTCATCCGCAACGGGATCTCGTGGCCGGGTCGCCGCTTCGCCGCCAACTCCCGCCAGCCGGGCGGGGTGAGCGTGGCCGGGTCCAACGGCTCGCCGGTGGCCACGGCGAGCAGGTGCGTCCAGGCCCGGGGCACCACCTCGACCAGCGCGTACCCGCCGCCGCCGGTGGCCACCCAGCGGCCGTCACACAACTCGTCGGCGAGCGCCCGCAGCGCGAGGTAGGTCGCCCGCTGCCCGTCCACGGACAGGTGCAGGTCGGCCAGGGGGTCGGCCTTGTGGCCGTCCGCCCCGCACTGGCTGACCAGGATCTGGGGCCGGAACGCCCGCAGCACCGACGGCACGATCGCGTGGAAGGCGCGCTGCCAGCCGGCGTCGCCGACGCCCGGCGGGAGCGGAACGTTGACCGCGCTCCCCTCGGCACCCGGCCCGCCGGTCTCGTCCGGGAACCCGGTGCCGGGGAAGAGCGCCAGCGGGGTCTCGTGCAGGCTGACCGTGAGCACCCGCGGGTCGCGGTAGAAGATCTCCTGCACACCGTCGCCGTGGTGCACGTCCACGTCCACGTACGCGATCCGCTCCGCGCCGAGGTCGAGCAGGCGGGCGATGGCCACCGCCGGGTCGTTGTAGACGCAGAACCCGGCGGCCCGGGCCGGCATGGCGTGGTGCAGCCCGCCGGCCACGTTGACCGCCCGCCGGGCCTCCCCGCGCCACACCGCCTCGGCGGCGGCCACGCTCGCCCCGGCGACCAGCGCGCTGGACTCGTGCATGCCGTCGAAGACGGGGTTGTCCGAGGTGCCCAGCCCGAAGCCGGCGAAGAGCGGATCCCGGGGCGCGGACCGCACCGCGTCCAGGTAGCGCGGGTCGTGCACCCGGGTCAGCAACGCGTCGTCGGCCGGCTCGGGCTTGACCAGCCGCACCCCGGGCCGGTCCAGCACCCCCAACTCGCGGGCGAGCGCCATGGTCAGCGCGACCCGCACCGGGTCCAGCGGATGGTCACCCATGTCGTAGGCGAGCAGGGCCTCGTCCCACACCACCACCGTGTCGTCGGCCATGGCGCCATCGTCGCACGTGCGGTGGTCCGAGCCCACCGCACGCCCTGCTCAGGGCATGGGTGTCTGGCCGGTGGCCACCGGCCGGTCCGGGTCGGCGACCCAGTTGCTCCATGAGCCGACGTACAGGGCGGCATCCGGCCGGCCGGCCAGGTGCAGCGCCAGCACCGCCTGCGCGGCGGTCACCCCGGAGCCGCAGTACGCCCCGACCGGCGCGCCCTCGGCCACGCCGGCGGCGGCGAACCGCTCCCGCAGCGCCTCTGCGGCGGGGAAGCGGCCGTCGGCGACGTACTCCGGGGCGGGCAGGTTGACCGCGCCCGGCACGTGTCCGGCGACCGGGTCGATCGGCTCGGTCTCGCCCCGGTAGCGGGGGGCGGCCCGCACGTCGAGCAGTACTCCGGCGTCGGCGGCGGCCAGCCGGGCGGCCTCGGCGGCGTCGAGCACCGGCAGCGCGCCCGGGGCGACGGTGACGTCCCCCGGCGTGGGCGTGGGCATCTCGGTGGACACGGGCAGGCCGGCGGCGAACCAGGCGGGGTAGCCGCCGTGCAGCACCCGGACCGGCCGGTGGCCGGCCCAGCGCAGGGTCCACCAGGCGCGGGCGGCGGACATGCCGTCCCCGCCGTCGTACACCACGACGGGGTGACCGGCCCGGACCCCGGCGGCGCGTAGCGCCGCCTGGAGCGCGGCCGGGTCGGGCAGCGGGTGTCGGCCGGCGGCGCCGGGGCGGCCGCAGAGTTCCGTGTCCAGGTCGACGAAGACGGCGCCGGGCAGGTGGCCGGCGGTGTAGTCGTCCCGGCCGGGTGGCCCGACCAGCCGCCAGCGGACGTCGAGCAGGGTGGGCGGGTCGGCGCGGTCGAGTTCGGTGGCGAGCCGGTCGGGCTCGACCAGCAGGTCATCGGTTCCGGACATGCGGTCCAGTCAACACCATCCGGGCACCGACCTCGCGGTTCGCGGTCGGTCGATCGTCGGGGGTCCGGGGTAGCATCGACCACCGGGAGGCCGCTGACGTGAAGCATGACCTGGTCGATACGACCGAGATGTACCTGCGCACCATCCTCGAACTGGAGGAAGAGGGGGTGCCGCCGCTGCGCGCCCGGATCGCGGAGCGGCTCAAGCAGAGCGGTCCCACCGTCAGCCAGACCGTCGCCCGCATGGAGCGGGACGGCCTGCTCACCGTCGAGGGCGACCGGCACCTGTCGCTCACCTCGTTGGGCCGCAACACCGCCGTTTCGGTCATGCGCAAGCACCGGCTGGCCGAGCTGCTGCTGGTGAACGTGATCGGGATGCCCTACGAGGAGGCCCACGACGAGGCCTGCCGGTGGGAGCACGTGATGAGCGACGCGGTCGAGAAGCGGGTCTACGACCTGCTCAACCGCCCGACCCGCTCGCCCTACGGCAACCCGATCCCGGGCCTGGAGGAGCTGGGCGAGCCCGGCGCGACCGAGGCCGACACGGCCGACGGTGAGCGCAACCTGGCCTTCCCCGGCCTCTCCGGCCCGGTCGTGGTCCGCCGGATCTGCGAGAGCGTGCAGACCGACGCGGACGTGCTGCGGCAGCTGCACGCGGCCGGCGTCGACCCGGGCGCCACGGTGACCGTGGCCCAGGAGCGCGACGGCGTGTCGATCGACCGCTCCGGCGACCGGATCCGGCTGCCCCGCGAGGTCGCGTCCCGGGTGTTCGTCGCGGCCCGCTGACCCGTCGGTCAGAGCTTGCGGGTGTCCAGGGCCTTCGCCAGGTCGACCAGCTTCGGAGCCAGCTTGTCCGCCTCGGCGGTGGCGGTGCCGGCCGGGCAGGCCCAGTGCAGGGTGACCAGCCGGCCCTCGGTGGCCAGCCAGCCCACCTCGGCCGCCGGTCCGGCCTTGCCGCTCTTCGGCACCGTCCGCCGGTAGGCGATCTTCCCCAGCTTGGTGATCTTCTTCGCCCCTCGGGGCAGCACGTCCATGGTGAAGGTGGACGTGTCGATCGACGTGTCGGTGACGGTGAGGGTCAACTCCGGCAGCAGGGCCTGCTCGGCGCGGACCACGCAGGTGTGCGTGTCGCCCTTGTCCACCGCGGCGGCCACATCGAACGTCCCGCCGGTGTGCTTGGCGATCACCGCGAAGTCGAGCAGCCGGCACGCCCCGCCCGAGGAGGCCGCCGCCACCGGCACCGTCACCGGTTCCGCCGCCGGCACCGCCACCGGGTGCTTCTCCGCGGCGCAACCGGCGGTCAGCAGTACGGCCGAAACGGCGAGCCAGGTCCGGGCGTGCACGTGGAGACCTCCGCAGTCGTCGGCGGGTCCCCGCCGGATGTCCGTCGGACACCGTACGGGCAACCCCGCCGCCGCGAAAGACCGGGACGGACCTCGCACCGCGGCCGCTGCTTTCGAGGCCGGATTGCGGCAGGTCGCGCGCTCCCGGGAGAGCACGGGTTGCCGCAATTCGGGTCGGCCGAGTCGGCTCAGCCGTGCCGGGCGAAGGCGTCCACGATTTCCGCTCGTCCGGCGCCGGCAGCCAGCAGGAGCCGGAGCAGCACCTTCGCCTTGTACGGGTCGAGCAACCCGCCCCAGATCAGGCCGCGCCGCCGCAGGTCGGTCTCCGAGCCGACCGCCCCGTACGTGTGCCGCAGCACCGACCCGGCCCCGGTCCGCGAGGTGAGCACCACCGGCATCCGCGCGGCGACGGCCTCCAGCACCGGGGCGAACGCCGGTGGCACGTGCCCGACCCCGAAGCCGGCCACGACGAGGCCGTCCCGGTCGCGGGCGAGCAGGTCGAGCACCGCGGGGTCGTCGTCGAGGGTGACAGTGTGCAGGGCGACCCGGGTGGCGGTGAGCCGGTCCGCGTCCGGCGGTGGCAGCGGGGCGTGCCGGGGCGGCCGGGTGAGCAGGCGTACCTCCCCCTCGATCACGTGGCCGAGCGGCCCGGCGTTGGGCGAGGCGAAGGTGGCCGTACTGGTGCTGTGGGTCTTGCGGACGAACCGGGCTGCGTGGATCTCGTCGTTGAACGCGACCAGGACGCCGAGGTCGCGCGCGGCCGGCGCGGCGGCGACCCGGGCGGCGGCGAGCAGGTTCGCCGGGCCGTCCGGCCCGGCCAGGGTGGGGTTGCGCATCGCGCCGGTGAGCACCAGCGGCGCCGGGTGCGGCCAGACCAGGTCGGCCAGGTAGGCGGTCTCCTCCAGGGTGTCGGTGCCCTGGGTGACCACCACGCCGGTCGCCCCGTCGGCCACCGCCGCGCCCGCCGCGTCGACCAGGTCCAGGATCTGCGGGTACGTCAGGGCGGCGCTGGGCACCGCCTCGACATCCCGGACGTCGAGCGGGATCGCGGCGAGCCCGGGTACGGCTGCGGTGAGGTCGGCGCCGGTGAGCCGGCTGACCACTCCCCCGACACCCGTCCCGGCCATGGCGATGGTGCCGCCGAGGGTGAACAGGGCGACGCTCACGCCGCCTCCACTGTGCCGGCCGGCCGGGTGGCCAGCAGGAACGCCTGCGGTCCCCGGTCGACGCCCTCCGGCTCGCGGACCAGCGTGGCGTGCACGGCCAGCCCGGCCGCGGTGAGCTGCTCGGCCAGCCGCTCCGGGGGCAGCCAGTGCACGTCGTACGCGACCCGGTGGCCGTACGCCTCCTGCAGGCGGATCCGCCGGTCACCGGCCTTGACCGCGAGCAGCAGATGACCGCCGGGGGCGAGCACCCGGTGGAACTCGGCGAACACCCCGGGCAGCAGCTCGGGCGGCAGGTGGATGATCGAGTACCAGGCGACCAGCCCGGCGAGCCCGGCGTCGGGGGCCGCCAGGTCGGTCATCGACCCGACCTCGAAGCGCAGCTCCGGGTACGCGCCGCGGGCCACCTCGATCATCCCGGGCGACAGGTCGACGCCGACGATGTCCAGTCCGAGCCCGTGCAGGTGGGCGGTGACCCGGCCGGTCCCGCAGCCCACCTCCAGCACCGGCCGGCCGGGCCCGACCAGCTCGGCGAAGGCGGTCAGCATGCCCCGGTCGAGCGGGCCCTCCACCACCTCGGGCAGCAGTCGGGCGTAGTCCACCGCTACGGTGTCGTACGCGGCGCGGGTCTCGGTCAGCCAGCCCGGTTCGATCATGAACGTCGACCCTAGTCGCCGGCCGGGCCTGCCGCGCCCCGCCACCCGCTCCCGCGGCAGTTTCGGTAGCCAGGCCGTGCCGGCAGGATGGCAGATCGACACCAGCGGCAAGGCGTACCGGGTCTTCCTCGCGCCCGTCCGGTGTGCCGGCGGCGCCCGCGCCGGGACACCCGGAAGAATTTTCCGGGCCGGTTGTCGAATCCGGCCGACACCGCTCGTCGGGATGGCAAGAAGGTGGAACACACCGAACAGAGGAGAGCCTGATGGCCCAGTACGCAGTCCTGATCTACTCGCCCGCGCCGGCCGACCCGATGGAGATCACGCCCGACTACCTGGCGCTGCTCGACCGGTACCCGGCCCAGGTCGAGGAGCTGGGCGGGAAGATCGTCACGGGGTTCGCGCTCCAGCCCAGCACCACCGCCACGGCGATCCGTGGCGACCTGGTCACCGACGGCCCGTTCATCGAGGCGAAGGAGGTCGTCGCCGGGTTCTTCATCCTGGAGGCGCCCGACCTGGACGTCGCGCTGAAGATCGCCAAGCTGAACCCGGCCACCATCGACGGCGGCGTCGAGGTCCGGCCGCTCTTCACGCCCCCGGCCGAGTGAGCGACGCCGGTACGGCCGCGGCCGAACGGGCCGTGGCGGACGCGCACCGTCGCGAGTGGGCCTTCGTGCTCGCCGCGACGGCGCGCGTCGCCGGTGACCTGGACGTGGCCGAGGAGTGCGTGCAGGACGCGTACCTGGCCGCGCTGGCGGCCTGGGCGCGCGACGGCGTACCGGACAAGCCCGGCGCGTGGCTGACCGCCACCGCGAAGCGCAAGGCCCTCGACGTGCTGCGTCGCGAGAAGGTGTTCCGGTCGAAGATGCCGCTGCTGGTGGAGCCGGTGGAAGCGGCCGAGCCGGACGAGCCCGGGGAGGACGCGGTGCCCGACGACCGACTGCGCCTGGTGTTCACCTGCTGCCACCCGGCGCTGGCTCGCGAGGCGCAGGTGGCGCTGACCCTGCGCCTGGTCTGCGGGGTGGCTACCGGCGACATCGCCCGCGCCTTCCTGGTCTCCGAAACCACGATGGCGGCCCGGGTCACCCGGGCCAAGAAGAAGATCGCCGCGGCGCGGATCCCCTACCGGGTGCCGGAGGCCGCCGAACTGCCGGAGCGGCTGGACGCGGTGCTGACCGTGATCCACCTGCTCTTCACCACCGGGCACACCGCGCCGACCGGCGCCGACCTGGTCCGCGTCGACCTGGTGGACCGGGCCGTACACCTGACCCGGATGCTGCTGGCGCTGATGCCCGACGAGCCGGAGGTACGCGGGCTGCTCGCGCTGCTGCTGCTCACCGACGCCCGCCGGGCCACCCGCGCCGACGCCGAGGGCCGGCTGCTCACGCTGGAGCAGCAGGACCGCTCGGCCTGGGACCGGACGGCCATCGTCGAGGGCAACGCGCTGGTGCTGGGCGCGTTCCGGACCGGCCGGGTCGGCCGGTACGCGCTCCAGGCCGCCATCGCCTCGCTGCACGCCGTCGCACCCAGCTATGCCGCCACCGACTGGCCGCAGATCGTCCGCCTCTACGACGAACTGCTCAAACGCTGGCCGTCCCCGGTGGTCGCGCTGAACCGGGCGGTGGCGGTGTCGATGGTGGACGGCCCGACGGCCGCCCTGGCCGAGGTCGACGCCCTGGCGGCCGACCCCCGCTTGGCCGGCTACCACTACCTCCCGGCGATCCGCGCCGACCTGCTCCGCCGCCTCGACCGGCCCGAGGCGGCGGCGGAGGCGTACCGGACGGCGCTAGACCTCGTCGACAACGACGCCGAACGCGCCTTCCTCACCGCCCGCCTCACGGAGACCACGCGTTGATCATGGTGGTGTGCCCGATCGCCCGGGGCCGCGGAACAGGGGTCACGCGAACCAGGTGATGGCCTGGCCGTGCCCCCGGGTCCAGGCCAGCGGCCTCCCATCCAGGGCGAGCACGTTGTGGAACGCCCCGCCCGGCTGCTCCGGCAACGCGGCGTGGGACAGCACATCCGGGTCCTCGTTCGCTATCCAGTGCCCGGGCAGCGTCCGGACCAGCTCGACGAACGCGTCCCGTCGGGGTGCGGGCACCTGATACAGCACCGAGGTGTGGAACACCACCAGGGTCGCGCCGGGCGGTGCCAGCGCGGCCAGCGCCGGCAGATCGTCCACCAGATCGCCGCGAACGAGCAGCGGAGGATCGGCGGCGGCGACCTTCACCGCCGCCCGCAGCCGTTCCCGGCGGTGCGTGTGCTCCGGCCAGATGAGGGCGTCCAGCCACGCGACGTCGGCCGGGTCGGTCACGTCGAGCGGGTTCAGGTCCAGCCCGGCCCGCCACACCACCTCGGGCAGCCTGGCCGGTGGCGCAGCACCGGTGATCGCACAGTCGAGGACCGGGGCACCATCACCGAGCAGCCGGTCCCCGTAGCGGTACGCGTACCGGTCGGGGTAGAGGCAGAGGCCGGCGGAGGCGCCCACCTCCAGCAACGCGAGCGGCTGCGGCAACGCGGCGAGCACCGGGAGCAGTACGGCGCACCGCCCGGCCTCGTTCGTCTGGGTCGCCCGGGTGCGGATCTCCGCCTCGATCGCCAGCCAGTTCGCCACCGTGTAGTCGTGGAAGGCGCTCGGGCCCTCGACCGGGCCGCCGAGCAGCCGGACCACCGCGAAGAGCAGGTTCGGCTGCCGCTTGGCCGGCGGCAGCGCGTCGATCAGGGCGAGCAGCTCGTCGTCGCGGGAGACCGCCAGGGCCAGCCGCTCGTACGCGGGTGACACGCCCCGTGTCTCGCGGGTGGCGAACCCGGCGTAGCGCTCGGCGGTAGTCATCGTTCAGCCGTTCTGACTCGTGGAGCGGGCCGTCGCGCCTGGGCGACGGTCCGGCGGGCGTCCCGCCACGCGACCAGGGCTGCCCGTAAGCGGGGTGAAGCGACACGCTCCCCTCGGCGCCGGGCGCTCACCTGGTCGATCAGCCAGGCCGGGGCATCAGCCTGCCTGATGGCCGCTGTCTTGGTGAGCAGTTGTCCCGTACGCAGGGCGTGCCGGCCACGGGCCATCGAGGTGAGCCCGAGGTCGGCGAGAGCCGGGTCCCGCCACAGCCACGGACGCCGGGCGGCCCAGGCCCAGTAGCCGGTGAGTTCGGCGCGGGCCGCCGCCCGGATGTCGCCGTCGTCCATCGCCGGCAGGACGTCGCCCGGCGGCCGGCCGAAGACCGCGTACCCGTGCCGCACCAGCTCTGCCCGGGTGATCCCGGAGAGGATGCGCTGGACGAGTTGTCCGTGGGTCCAGGTCGGATGCCGCACCTGGACGTCGGGAATCGTCGCGGCGTCGACGTAGACGCAGCCCAGGTTGAGGCCGGTGCCGGTGCCCCCGTCGAGGCGACGATGCAGGGCGGCGAGCGTGGCCTGCCGGGCGGCGTCGACCGGACCGTCGGCCAGCGCGACCAGGTCGAGATCACTGATGCCCGGGAGGTAGTCACCGGTCGCCAACGACCCCGCGACCAGCAGGTCGCTGACCCAGCCGAGCGCCGCGACCTCCCTGCCGAACTCCTCGACGACGGCCGGTGCGGTCACCATGACAGTCTATGAGCCCTTCCGGGGCTTGCGTCGACGGGAAATCTCCTCCAGGTGCTGGCGCTGGTGCTGCCGGACCATCTCGTCCCAGGCTTCCTGGTCGTAGTCCGGGTCCGGCGGGATCCACTTGTGCGAGCCGTCGCTGTAGTGGAACCGCTCGTCGCCGCGCCGGATGATGCTCACCGGATCCACCCCAGGAACCGCTGGTGCAGCAGCCCGGCCGGCACCCAGGTCAGGTCCTCGGCCGCCCACACCAGGTAGGACCCCATGTAGAGGGCCAGCGAGACCGGCCCGCCCTCGAACTCCGCCCGTAACTCCCCGCGTCGCGTCGTGCAGGGCCACGGGCCGCCGCAGCCGCCGCAACTCCACAGTGGCAGGACCGGACCGTGCGTCGTCACGCCAGGCCGTCCAGAAAACGCCGGGTGGCGGCGCGAGCATGCCAGCGGGAGGCCCATTCCACCTGATAACACGGGTACGGAGCCAGCCGCGCCCACCACCACCGGCAGCCGGCGCAGAGGCCGTCGACGGGCAGGTGCACGGACAGGATCTGCTGGACCTGTTGCTCGGTCACGCCTGCTCCTCCCCCGGCCAGTGGCCGCATCGCATCGGGATGCGGTGCTGGGCGCGGCAGGGCAACTCCGCGCCGCAGCGGCAGGTCCGCCGCCAGCGCTGCCACGACCACACCGGACGGTGCCGGCGAGCCAGCGTCAGGGCGACCGCAAGCAGGTAGTCGTCGTACGACACGCGCCGACGCATGCGGCCTCCCCGCGATCCCATTCCGAACCCGCATGGGTTGTCAAGAGGTGGATGAGTGGGCACGGCACAACCGCCCGCCCCGCCCGACGGACGGCGACGAGGAACGCTGACAGCAAACCGGCGACTCTTCGCTTCGATGATCGAGCCCGGTCGGCCTTCGTCTCCAGCTTGAGCCAGTAGTCAGCGGAAAGCTGCGACGCACGCTGACAGGGACGGATCTCGCGCCGATGAATGACCCACGCGTGCCTTGGTCGGACGCTGTCGACCTGATGTCGTAGACGATTCAGCAGTGACCGGGGCCGCCCCCGTGGTGAATCGTTTGCGACATCAGCCACCGCAGCTTCCCGGAAGGCGTCGGTGGGGGCGGCGGCCGGTCGCCCGTACAGCGAAGAGGTGAGCCAGCCGAAGCCCGACTCCCCTCTCTGTGCCTATGGAACGGCGGCGCGGTGTGTCGAGGACCAGTTCTGACCTACTCGGCCTCGGCAAGGACCAGCCGTCACATCACGAGCAGCGGCACTTGATAACCCTTGTAGGCGCCTGGGTCGCAGGTGACGATGACGCCTCGCACCGCGCGGGCCTCATGCACGACGTGGCGGGTTGCCAGGTCGCCGAGCCACGTGCCGACCTCGACAGCGATATGTTGCGACAGCGGAGTGACCGTGATGCCGGCGAGCAGCAGGATGGCCTCCCACTCGCTCTCCGTGTACTGCATGGTGGTGTTGGCCTCGGCAAGCACCGTCGCCGGGATGACGAGGGTCACCTCGCCGAGTTCGACGCGGGTGAGCAGGTGGAACAGTTGCGGGTGACCCTTGTGGAGCGCGAGCAGGGCCGAGGTGTCCAGGATCCGCGGGCGGGTCATGCAGCTGCCCGGCCGCTGTCGCCGTCACCGTAGATCCGATCGGCATCGGCTTCGGCACGGGCGATCGCATGATCGACCTGGCTGGCGACGTCCTTGGTGACGCGGGGCGCGGTGGCGAAGCGCAGCGCCTGGGCAAGCCGGGTCGGGCGGTCGGGATCATCAGCGGCTGCCCGCCGGGCGGCATCGCGAATGTCGTGCAGGTCATCAAGCTGTTGCTGCGCCCACCAGCGCAGGTTGTCACTGTTACCGCGATCGTCGCGGACGCCGGTGAGGAAGTCGGCAATCTCGGACACGACCAGGTTCACACCACCATCGAAGGGGACACGCGGGGGCACGCTGGGCACCGGGTCACCGTGCTGCGGGTCGTGAGCTGAGGCCATGACCCGCATGCTACCGCCGGCCGCCGCTCCGTACGGGTAGCCGCCGTCCACGTCCACCGTGCGCCGCTGCCCCGACCTCGATTCGAGGTCGGGGCAGCGGGCCAGTTCCTCGAGCGTCAGCTGCAGCCGCTGGTGGAGCCGCAGCCCTCGCAGACGTAGCAGCTACCGGCCGGCCGCATCTTCGTACCGCAGGTGAAGCAGAGCGGCGCGTCCGCGGCCTTGCCGATCACGGCCTCCAGCAGCTCGGTGCTGGAGCCGACCGACGGCGCCGGCTTGGCGGCGACGACCTCGGCGACCTCCTGCGCCGGCTGGGCGACCGGGCCGATCTTGGCCTCGGGCACCTCGACCGGGGCGGAGGCGGCCATCGCGGTGAGGTCCGCACCGCTCGCCTCCGCCTCCGCCTCGGCCTGGAGCTGGGCGGCCCGCTCCTTGGCGGTGAAGATGCCCAGCTCCGCGCGGCGCTCGTACGGCAGGAAGTCCAGCGCCAGGCGACGGAAGATGTAGTCCATCACCGATGCCGCCATCCGCACGTCCGGGTCGTCGGTCATGCCGGCCGGCTCGAAGCGCATGTTGGTGAACTTGCTGACGTACGTCTCCAGCGGGACGCCGTACTGGAGACCGATGGAGATGGCCACCGAGAAGGCGTCCATCACGCCGGCCAGGGTCGAGCCCTGCTTCGACATCTTGAGGAAGACCTCACCGAGGCCGTCGTCCGGGTATGACGAGGCGGTGAGGTAGCCCTCGGCGCCGCCGACAGAGAAGGAGATCGTCTCCGACGGGCGCTTCTTCGGCAGCCGCTTGCGCACCGGCCGGTACTCGACGACCTTCTCCACGACCTTCTCGACCTCGGCGGCCGGGGTCTCGGCGGCGGCCTTGTTCGACTTGGCCACCGAGAGCGGCTGGCCCACCTTGCAGTTGTCCCGGTAAATCGCCAGCGCCTTGAGGCCGAGCTTCCAGCCCTCGAAGTAGATCTTCTCGACGTCCTCGACGGTGGCCTGCTCGGGCATGTTGACCGTCTTGGAGATGGCGCCGGAGACGAACGGCTGGATCGCCGCCATCATCCGCACGTGGCCCATCGGGGCGATGGACCGCTCACCCATCGCGCAGTCGAAGACCGGGTAGTGCTCCGGCTTGAGGCCCGGGGCGTCCACCACGTGGCCGTGGTCGGCGATGTGCTCGACGATCGCCTCGACCTGCTCCTCCGGGTAGCCGAGGCTGCGCAGGGCACGCGGCACGGTCTGGTTGACGATCTGCATCGAGCCGCCGCCGACCAGCTTCTTGAACTTGACCAGCGCCAGGTCCGGCTCCACGCCGGTCGTGTCGCAGTCCATCATGAAGCCGATGGTGCCGGTCGGCGCGAGGACGCTGGCCTGCGAGTTACGCCAGCCGTTCTTGTCGCCGATCTTGTTGCCGAGCGTCCACTGCTTGGTGGCCTCGCGCTGGATGGCGGTGGCCACGGTGCCGGTCGGTTTGATGGCGTCGTTCGCGGCGGCGTGCTTGCGCATGACCCGCTTGTGCGGCTCCGCGTTGCGGGCGTAGCCGTCGTACGGGCCGACGACGCCGGCCAGCTCGGCGGAGCGGCGGTAGGCGGTGCCCGTCATCAGCGAGGTGATCGCCGCGGCGACCTCCCGGCCCTGCTCCGAGTCGTACGGCAGGCCGGAGGCCATCAGCAGCGCGCCGAGGTTGGCGTAGCCGATGCCGAGCTGCCGGTAGGCACGGCTGGTCTCGCCGATCTTCTCGGTCGGGAAGTCGGCGAAGCAGATCGAGATGTCCATCGCGGTGATGACGAACTCGACCGACTTGACGAACTTCTCCACCTCGAAGCTGCCGTCGGCGCGCATGAACTTCATCAGGTTCAGCGACGCCAGGTTGCACGAGGAGTTGTCCAGGTGCAGGTACTCCGAGCACGGGTTCGACGCGGTGATCCGCCCGGTCTCCGGGCAGGTGTGCCAGTCGTTGATGGTGTCGTCGTACTGCAGGCCGGGGTCGGCGCACTCCCAGGCCGCCTGGGAGATGCTGCGGAACAGCTTCTTGGCGTCGATCGTCTCGATGGTCTGCCCGTCGAGCCGGCCGCGCAGGTCGAAGCCGCCGCCGTTCTCCACCGCGGTCATGAACTCGTCGGAGACCCGGACCGAGTTGTTGGCGTTCTGGTACTGCACGCTGACGATGTCGGCGCCGCCCAGGTCCATGTCGAAGCCGGCGTCCCGCAGCGCGCGGATCTTGTCCTCCTCGCGCGCCTTGGTGACCACGAACTCCTGGATGTCCGGGTGGTCGACGTCAAGGATGACCATTTTGGCCGCGCGCCGGGTGGCGCCGCCGGACTTGATGGTGCCGGCGGAGGCGTCCGCGCCGCGCATGAAGCTGACCGGGCCGGAGGCGTTGCCGCCGGAGGAGAGCAGCTCCCGGGAGGAGCGGATCCGGGACAGGTTGACACCGGAGCCGGAGCCGCCCTTGAAGATCAGCCCCTCCTCCTTGTACCAGTCCAGGATCGAGTCCATCGAGTCGTCGACGGAGAGGATGAAGCAGTTGTGCACCCTCAGGTTGCCAGCCAGGAACTCGCCGCTCTCCGTCTGGATGTCGTAGACCTCCATCGCCCCGAGCGGTTCGATGCGGTCGATCTCCAGCCGCTTGACCTCGGCGGCTGGCCGGCCGGCCTTGGCGAAGCTCTCCTCGAGCTTGGCCATCTTCTCGGCGCCGATGAACCCGATGTGGGTGGCGAAGAGATCCCGGTCACCGTCGTTCTGGATCCGGACCGACCAGCAGCCCTTGCGGTCTGGGCGCGGGTCCGCCTTGTACGACACACGGGAGAAGATCCCGAACCGCAGCAACAGGCTCTGCACGCCACGGATCAGCTGCTCCGAGATCATGTCCACCGCGACGAGCGTCGAGCGCTCGCGCGCCGCGACATAGCCCTCGGCCTGGAAGATGCTGCGCAGGTACGCCGCGACGACCGGCAACGGCGCGGTGAAGAGCCGCTCCGGCACCTGCATCTCGGTGCCCCGGGTCAGCAGGTCCCACTTCTCCACGAACGGGCGCAGGCGCTCGCCGTAGAGACGGGTACGCCGGCAGTCCAGCTGATCGCTCTGAGTCACCACCGGGCGCTCCTTCCGGTGCGCGCCGGGGAACACCTCATCGAGGGCGACGGTCACCCAGTCCAGTTCGTCGTCGTTGACCGTCATCGCCTCGATCGTCAACGAACGGTTGGTGCCCTCGTCGTACTGGCCCACGAACCCATCCGATTGCAACCAACCGGCGAGCGCGGCCTCGCGGATCTCCCGCAGGTCGATCTCGCTCTCGCCGTAGGCGTACGTGCGGTGCCATTCGAGCTGGTCACCGGGCGTCAGGGTGCCGGCCTCCACCCACTGGCCCGTGCCGTTGCCCGTGCTCTTCCACACCACGTGGTCCGGCGTGACGTCGAGCAGGTAGCCCGCCTTGGTGTGCAGCCGGAGGACCTCGCGCACCCCGTTGGCCTTTACGGCGACAATCCTCGTCAGGCCTTGCCCGTCGTACACCTTGGCCCCGACCGCGTTGTCTTCGACCAGCTTGCCGATCGGGACTAGGCCGCCTGGAGTGCTGACCAGCGAGTCGTACGGTAGGCACGCGCTGACCTGCTGCGGCGACGGCGTGCCCACGTTGAACCAGACCGGCGAGTTGAAGCTGAACACCTGGTGCAGCAGCATCCAGGTCAGCTCGTGCGCGAACACCTCGGCGTCGGCCGGGGTGGCGAAGTAGCCGTACTCCTCACCGGCGGTGCGGTAGGTGTCGACCACCCGGTCGATGAGCTGCTTGAGCGACCACTCCCGCTCCGGGGTCCCCACCGCGCCCCGGAAGTACTTCGTGGTCACGATGTTGGCCGCGTTGACGGACCAGGACTCGGGGAACTCCACCCCGCGCTGCTCGAAGTTGATCGAACCGTCCCGCCAGTTCGTCATCACGACGTCGCGGCGCTCCCAGGTCACCTCGTCGTAGGGATGCACCCCCTCGGTCGTCCAGACGCGCTCGATCTTCAGCCCCGCCCCGGCCTTGTTCCGTGACTTGCTGGTCGTCACGCCCTCGCCCCCCTCGTCGGCGCGGTCACCCACCGCGCCTCGTCAACTGTCAGAAATCCGAAACTCAACTGGTCGCGCCGGCGGCCTCGGCCGCCTCGGCACCGGCGCCCTCCCGGGCGCGCGCGGCGGCCCGTAGCGTCTCGATCTCGCGCTCGAAGTCGACGAGCGAGTCGAAGGACCGGTAGACGCTGGCGAACCGCAGGTAGGCCACCTCGTCCAGGTCGCGCAGCGGCCCGAGGATGGCCAGCCCGACCTCGTGGCTGGGGATCTCGGCGGCCCCCTTGGCCCGCACGGTCTCCTCGACCTTCTGCGCCAGCAGCGCGATGGAGTCGTCGTCGACCGGCCGGCCCTGGCACGCCTTGCGCACCCCGCCGATGATCTTCGTACGGCTGAACGGCTCGGTCACCCCGCTGCGCTTGACCACCGCGAGCACCGCTTCCTCGACGGTGGTGAACCGCTTGCCGCACTCCGGGCAGGACCGCCGCCGCCGGATGAGCTGGCCGTCGTCGGCCTCCCGCGAGTCGACCACTCGAGAGTCGGCATGCCGGCAGTACGGACACCGCATCGCCTGACCTCCTTCATCGACCGCGGGCACACCGACCGGCTCCCAGGCACGCGTCACCGCGACGAAGCCATCGTTCGATGGCTGACGCCGGGTAGACGGTACGGGAGTGCGTTCGGTAGTTGAACCCAACCTGTAGGCGACTTACGCCCGTGTGACTACTACATCTAGGGGTTGACCGTATGCCGTCGCCCTAGCGAGGTCAAGTTGGCCGGCGTGTCCGGCGCGTCATCAGAATCACTCACCCGTCCCACCTGTTTCACGCGTCACCGAGGGGCCCAACGGACGGCGACCCCGGGAGTCACGCGCCACTCTCATAGAACATCCGTTCGAGAGCGACGTACCATTTACCAGAACAGGCGTTCGGAAATCCAGGATTTTGACGCGACACGCCGACAACACGTCGTACAGATGTTTGAAAATGGCCGATCTCACCTATACGGTCAACAACGACCGGATGCGGCGTGTCGCGTCGGACCGGTCGCAGCACCACCCGAGCACGCACCACGAGCCGACGAGGCACCCAGCGCCGACCAGGGAGGGACGGACGTGACCGAGGACCGGGCCAGCCGGCAGAAGAACCCGCAGCCGATCGACGGGGCGGGTGCGCCGGCGACCCGTCGACCCCGCACCGCGCGCACCCGGGCGACCCAGCCCGCCGTGCGCCCGGTCGCGCCGGTGGTCAGCAGCTTCCCCGACCCCGCCACGGTCGACCTGACCGCCCGGCAGCGCCGGATCCTGGAGTTCATCCGCACCTGGGTGGAGCGGCACGGCTACCCGCCGAGCGTGCGCGAGATCGGCGAGGCGGTCGGCCTGGTCTCCCCGTCGAGCGTCGCCTACCAGCTCAAGGAGCTGGAGAAGAAGGGCTTCCTGCGGCGCGACCCGAACCGGCCGCGGGCGGTGGACGTCCGCGCCCCCGGTGACGTTGACGACGAGGCGGCCCGCGCCCAGCGGCCCGCCCCCGCGTACGTGCCGATGCTCGGCCGGATCGCCGCCGGTGGCCCGATCCTCGCCGAGCAGGCGGTCGAGGACATCTTCCCCCTCCCCCGCGAGCTGGTGGGTGAGGGCGAGGTCTTCATGCTGCAGGTCAAGGGCGACTCGATGCTCGACGCGGCGATCTGCGACGGCGACTGGGTGGTGGTCCGGCAGCAGCCCAACGCCGAGGTCGGCGACATCGTCGCCGCCATGCTCGACGGCGAGGCGACGGTGAAGACCTACCGCCGCCGCGACGGGCACGTCTGGCTGATGCCGCAGAACCCGGCCTTCGACCCGATCCCGGGCGACGACGCCACCATCATGGGTCGCGTGGTCGCCGTGCTGCGCCGGATCTGACGCGAGTACGGGTGGCCGCCCCGGCGGGACGGTCACCCGTAGGTCCGATCAGTAGCGGTCGCCCCGGTACTCCCGGCCGCCCGACACCGGCCCGTGCTGGCCCCGGTCGTCGTAGCCAGCGCGGCCGTCGTAACCGCCACCGCGCCGGCCGCGCGGGTCACCGTGGCCCGGCTCCCGGCGCGGCGGCTCGCTGCGGCCACCGCTGTAGCTGCCACCGCCCTGCCGCGTGCCACCGCCGTAGCCGCCCCCGCCCTGGGGACGCCCGCCGTAGCCGCCGCTGCCCTGCGGCCGGCCGCCGCCCTGCTGGCCACCGCCGTAGACGCCGCCGCGACCGCCACCGTCCTGGGGATGCCCGCCGCCACGTCCGGCGCCGTCCTGCGGGCGTCCGCCGCCGTACACCCCGCCGGCTCCCGGTCGGCCGGGCCCGCCGCCGTAGCCCCCGCCGCTGCCGCCGTACACCCCGCCGCGTGCGCCGCCCGGCGGCGGTCCGGCGTCCGCCCGGTTCCCGGGCGGCGGGAAGCCGGCGCTCGCCGGGAACCCGGGCCGGTCGTCCGGCTCCGCCGGCGCCGGCCTGCGCCGGGCCCGCATGATCCCGAAGATGCCGGCCCCGACCATCAGGGCGCCGATCACGCCGACCGCCGCGATCAGGTACGTGATCTCGTTGAGGGAGAGCCCCTCGAGCCAGGACTGCTGCGCGGTCGGCTTCGACGCGGCCTTGCCTGCGTTCGGCAGCGCCTCCACGCCGGTGGTCGACGGGACGTAGCTGAGGATCTCGACCGGCTCGGTGTCGTCTAGCAGGCCGACGTCGGAGACCGTGACGAAGCTCTTGCCGTCCGGGGTGTACGAGATCGCCTCACCGAACACGTCGGCGAGCGGGGTCACCCGCGGCGTGCCCTTCAGCGCCCCGACGATGTCGCCGTTGGCGACGTCGTACTCGAAGGCGTCGGCGTAGGTGCGCAGGACCACCTTGCTGCCGTCGGGCGAGCGGGCCGCGCCGGTGATGGTCATCCGGCCGGGCGCGCCCAGCTTGTTGTCGGTGTTCGTCTTGGGGACGGTGACCTCGCCGACCTTCTCCATCGGCACCGGCGGGGTGTCACCCGACTTCAGCGCGGCCGTCGGCTTGAAGATCTCCGCCTTGCCCGACGGGTCCTTGGTGATGATCAGCGGCAGGTTGTCGTCCCCGACGAGCAGCGCCTCGGCGTCGTGCGGCTTCTGCTCCGGGTACGACAGCCGGTGCAGCACCGGCTTCTTCTTCCCACTCAGCGGCATGGTCCAGACGGCGATCCGCTCCCGGCGGGTCTTGCTGGTCGCGTTGTCCCCGATGTCGCCGATCCACAGCGTCTGCTTGTCCGGCGCGAGGGCCAGGTCCTCGGTGTCGTACGGCCCGGCCCCGGAGTAGGAGACGGGCTCCTTCGCGAGGTCGCACTTGGTGTCGAGGTAGAAGACCTTCTTGTGGCTGGGGTCGTCGCTGCCGTCGTCGATCACGACGTAACCGGTGCTGGTGGCCACCAGTCCAGACAGCTCACGCAGCCGCTTGTCTTCGACGGTGCACTTCTTCTTGGGAGCCGCAGCCTGCACGGGGGCTGCCGCGGCGGGAGCCGCCGCGGCGAGCCCGGCAGGTGCCACGACCGCGCCGATCAGGCCCAGCGCGATCGTGACCGAGGAGACAGCGTGCCGCATGGCGCCAAGTGTCGCACGGCACGGGTTTCGGGCGGGTGACGCCGGACGGCTCAGCCGCCGACGCCGACCCGCTCGTCCGTGGTGAGCCGGTCGCCCGCCCGGTACGGCGCCAGCTCGGCGGCGAGCGCCTGGCCGACGCGTACGTGCAGCAGGGTGCCCTCGGGCAGGTGGGCGGTGCTCAGCACCTCGCCCTGCCGGTGCACCCGGGCCACCAGGTCACCCCGGTCGTACGGGAGCACCGCGCGGACCTCGACCGCCGGCCGGGGCAGCCGCTGCTCGATCGCCTCGCGCAGCCCGTCCAGCCCGCGCCCGCTGTGCGCGGAGACGAGGACCGCCTCGGGCCAGAGCCGCTTGAGCCGCAGCAGCGTCTCCTCGTCGGTCGCGTCGGTCTTGTTGACCACCAGCAGCTCCGGCAGCCGGTCGGCGCCCACCTCGGCGAGCACCTCGCGGACCGCCCGGACCTGCTCCTCCGGGTCCGGGTGGGTGCCGTCGACCACGTGCACCACCAGGTCGGCGTCGGCGATCTCCTCCAGCGTCGAGCGGAACGCCTCGACGATCTGGTGCGGCAGGTGCCGGACGAACCCGACCGTGTCGGAGAGGGTGTAGAGCCGCCCGTCGGAGGTGGTGGCCTTGCGGGTGGTCGGGTCCAGGGTGGCGAACAGCGCGTTCTCCACCAGCACGCCCGCCCCGGTCAGGCGGTTGAGCAGGCTGGACTTGCCGGCGTTGGTGTAGCCGGCGATCGCCACCGCGGGCACCGCGTTGCGGGAACGGCGGGCACGCTTGGTGTGCCGTACCGTGGTCATGCTCTTGATCTCGCGACGCAGCTTCGCGATCCGGTGTCGGATCCGGCGCCGGTCGGTCTCGAGCTTGGTCTCACCCGGGCCGCGCAGACCCACGCCGCCGCCGGCGCCGCCGCCACGGCCGCTACCACCGGTCTGCCGGGAGAGGGTCTCACCCCAACCGCGCAGCCGCGGCAGCAGGTATTCCAGCTGGGCCAGCTCGACCTGCGCCTTACCTTCGCGGCTCTTGGCGTGCTGGGCGAAGATGTCGAGGATCAGGGCGGTCCGGTCGACCACCTTGACCTTGGTCCGCTGCTCGAGGTTGCGCAGCTGCGACGGGGAGAGCTCACCGTCGCAGATGACCGTGTCGGCCCCGGTGGAGAGCACCACCGCACCGAGGTCGTCGACCTTGCCCCGCCCGATGTACGTGGCGGGGTCGGGCCGGTTGCGCCGCTGGATCAGCCCCTCGAGCACCTGCGAGCCGGCCGTCTCGGCCAGCGCCGCCAGCTCGGTGAGGCTGTTCTCGGCGTCGTCCTGGGTCCCCTCGGTCCAGACTCCCACCAGGACGACCCGCTCCAGCCGGAGCTGACGGTACTCGACCTCGGTGATGTCCGTGAGCTCGGTGGAGAGGCCGGGGACCCGCCGCAGCGCCTGCCGCTCCGACAGCTCGAACTCGCCGGTGGTGGCTTCGAGCTCGTCGTCCTCGTGGGTGAGGTAGGTCTCCTGCTCGCGCAAACCGCGCCTCCTGTCCGTTATGTCTAATGCCGGGGTATTTCCCGTTCGTATGAGCATCCTGACATGTGCCAACACCCGACGCACCTGCTATATGCCCGTGGCGCTACTAACTGGTAGCGGGGCCGGATGGCAGCCGAGCTGGGCGGGCGAGTAGAAATGCGGATCGAGCCGCTCAGTGCTGACGGAGGAGTTTTCGTGCCCAACACCCGACTGCCGAGTGCCGGATTCTCGATCACCATCCGGATCGCGGTACCCGCGGACGCCTCCTCCATCGGTCGGTTGACCACCGCGGCGGGCGAGGCCGGCGCCATCGTCACCGCGCTGGACGTGGTCGACTCCGACCCGGCCCACGTGATCGTCGACCTCACCTGCGACACCGCCGACGCGAACCACGCCGACCAGGTGGTCGACGCGCTGACGAAGCTCGACGGGGTGGACGTCCGCAAGGTCTCCGACCGGACGTTCCTGCTACACCTCGGCGGCAAGATCGAGGTCAGCTCGAAGGTCGCGCTGCGCACCCGGGACGAGCTGTCCCGGGCGTACACCCCGGGGGTGGCCCGGGTCTGCCAGGCGATCGCCGAGAACCCGGCCGACGCGCGCCGGCTCACCATCAAGCGGAACACGGTCGCCGTGGTCAGCGACGGCTCGGCGGTGCTCGGCCTGGGCAACCTCGGGCCGGCCGCCTCGCTGCCGGTGATGGAGGGCAAGGCGGCGCTGTTCAAGCGCTTCGGCGGGGTGGACGCCTGGCCGGTGGTGCTGGACACCCAGGACACCGACGAGATCGTCTCGATCGTCAAGGCGATCGCGCCCGCGTACGGCGGGATCAACCTGGAGGACATCGCCGCGCCGCGCTGCTTCGAGATCGAGGCCCGGCTGCGCGAGGCGCTGGACATCCCGGTGTTCCACGACGACCAGCACGGCACCGCGATCTGCGTGCTGGCCGCGCTGACCAACGCGCTGCGCGTGGTGGGCAAGCAGCTGGCGGACGTCCGGGTGGTCGTGTCCGGCGCCGGCGCGGCCGGCACCGCGATCATGAAGCTGCTGCTCCGTCAGGGCGTGGGCGACATCATCGCGTACGACCGGCAGGGCGCCCTGCACCGTGGGCTGACCGACCTGAACCCGGCCTGGCAGTGGCTGGCCGAGAACACCAACAAGGAGAACTACTCCGGCGACCTGCCCGGCGCGGTGCGGGGCGCGGACGTGTTCATCGGGGTGAGCGCGCCGAACCTGCTCACCGGCGAGGACATCGCCACCATGGCCAAGGACGCGATCGTCTTCGCGCTGGCCAACCCCGACCCGGAGGTCGACCCGCGGGAGGCGCGCAAGTACGCCGCGGTGGTGGCCACCGGCCGCTCCGACCAGCCGAACCAGATCAACAACGTGCTCGCCTTCCCGGGCGTCTTCCGCGGCATGCTCGACGCGCACGCCGAGGAGTTCACCGAGGAGATGGCGATCGCGGCGGCCCGGGCCATCGCGGACGTGGTCGGCGAGGACAAGATCAACCCGACGGTGATCGTGCCGAGCGTCTTCGACTCCCGGGTGGCCCCGGCGGTCGCGGCGGCGGTCCGCGCCGCCGCGCAGAACCCGGCCGTCACCCCGCCCCCGGCCGCCGACCCGGGCCCGGCCGACCTCCCCGAGATCGCCGCCAACGCCAGCGCCACCCCCTGACCGGCACCCTCCGCTCCCCCGCACCGGCAAGGTCCAGCGATCAAGGGGTTTGCGTCGGGGAACGGCCCGGTTCCTGACGCAAACCCCTTGATCAACTCAGCCTGGGTGAAGGGCCGGGGTGCCGGGTCAGGGCAGGAGGGCGGGGAGGGTGATCTCGCCGGTGGCGACCAGGACGGCGGGGCCGGAGAGCCAGCAGGAGTCGTCGGTCACGGTCACGGTGAGGCGGCCGCCGGGGACGTCCACGGTCATGGTGCCGGTGTCCAGGCCGGCGTCGCGCAGCGCCACCGCGGCGACCGCGCAGGCGCCGGTGCCGCAGGAGAGCGTCTCGGCGGAGCCACGCTCGTAGACCCGCATCAGCACGTGCCCGTCGGTGCCCGCCACCGGCTCGCCCGGGGCGGTGAACTCGACGTTCACCCCGGACGGGAAGGCGGACGGGTCGACGTCGGGCGCCCGGGTGAGGTCGAGACCCGGCAACTCCAGCCCGGCGGGCACGGCGCAGACCAGGTGCGGGTTGCCGACGTCCACCGCCGCGCCGGTCAGAGTCAGCCCACCCAGGGTCGCGGTGGCCGTGCCGTACACCCGGGGACGCTGCATCTCGACCGCGACGTCCGTGCCTTCGATTCGCGCGCGCACGACGCCGGCCCGGGTGGCCACCGGCAGCGCCGCGGCCGCCGGGGCGGCCAGCCCCGTCTGCAGCAGGTAGCGGACGAAGACCCGGGCGCCGTTGCCGCACATCTCGGCGAGCGAGCCGTCGGAGTTCCAGTAGTCCATGAACCACTCGGCCTCGCCGGCCAGGGCGGCGCCCTCCGGGTGCTTGGCGGCGCGTACCACGCGCAGCACGCCGTCCCCGCCGATCCCGCGCCGCCGGTCGCAGAGCGCGGCGACCAGCTCGGGCGTCAGGTCGAGCGCGCCGTCCGGGTCGGGCAGGATGACGAAGTCGTTGCCGGTGCCGTGGCCCTTGGTGAACTCCACGCCCCCATCATTCCCGATGCTCGGCGACCATCCGCAGCGCAGTCGGGAGAAGATCCGGCGAGGCCGAGTCCAGCCAGTGGACCCGGGGGTCGCGGCGGAACCAGGTGCGCTGCCGGCGGACGAACCGGCGGGTGGCCCGGATCGTCTCGTCGTGCGCCTCGGCCTCCGACATCTCCCCGGCCAGGAAGCGCAGCACCTGCTGGTAGCCGAGCGCCCGGCTCGCCGTACGCCCCTCGAGCAGGCCAAGGCCGACCAGGGTCCGCGTCTCGGCGACCAGGCCGTCGGCCCACATCCGGTCCACCCGCTGCGCGATCCGCTCGTCCAGCAGCGCGGTGTCCAGGTCCACGCCGAGCTGCACCGACGGGTAGAACGGCGTCGGCTCGGGCAGGGACGCGGTGAACGGCGCCCCGGTCAGCTCGATCACCTCCAGGGCCCGGACGATCCGCCGCCCGTTGGTCGGCAGGATGCCGGCCGCCGCCACCGGGTCGGCCTCGGCCAGCCGGGCGTACAGCGGGGCCGGGCCGCCCGCCGCCAGCTCCGCCTCCAGCCGCTCCCGCACCGCCGGGTCGGTGCCGGGGAACTCGAACTGCTCCAGCACCGCCCGCACGTACAGCCCGGAGCCGCCGACCAGCAGCGGCACCTTCCCCCGGGCCAGGATGTCGTCGACCGCCGCCCGGGCCAGCTTCTGGTATTCCGCGACGCTGGCCGGCTCGGTGACCTCCCAGATGTCGAGCAGATGGTGCGGCACGCCCTCCCGCTCGGCCGGGGTCAGCTTCGCCGTGCCGACGTCCATGCCCCGGTAGAGCTGCATCGAGTCGGCGTTGACCACCTCGCCGTCGAGGGCGTGCGCGAGAGCGATGCTCAGCGCCGACTTCCCGGCCGCGGTCGGCCCGACCACGGCGATCACGGTGCCGGTCATGCGCGCGCCCAGTTCGCCACGAAGTAGGCGACGCCGTAGGGGGCCTCGTGATGGCTGAGCCGGCCGCGCCAGTCGCCGCCCGCCGCGCGTACCGCGCCGGCCAGCACCTGCCACGGCGCGCGCCCGGCCGCCTTCAGCTCGGCGGACAGCCCGGGGTCCAGGCCGAGCAGGGCCTCGGCGTCCGCGTCGGCCAGGGCCCGGGCCACCCCCTCGTCGTACGCCTCGGCGCGCGGGTCGTCGTAGCCGGGCGCCTTGGTGCCCCGGCAGGCCGACCCGTCCCCGAGCACCAGCAGCGCGGTACGCCGGTCCGCCTCGGCGGCGACCGCCGCGCCGAGGTCGGCGCACTCGGCCGGGGCGGCGTCGGCGGCGACCGCGCGGGCCAGCCGGGGCAGCTCGGTGCCGGAGCGGCCGATCAGCCAGGCCCCGATGGTCAGGCTCAGCGGCAGAACCTCAGCCCCGGAGCAGGCGATCTTCCACAACCGCACCGGCTTGTCGAGGCCGTAGCCGCGCAGCGATCCGGAGTCGGCGGCCCGGAAAGTCCGGGTCTCCGGCCCGCCACCGAGCAGCAGGATCAGCTCGGGAGCCGCGGCGAGCAGCCCGGCGACGGCGGCGTCGCAGGCGGCCCGGAGATGGTCCAGCTCACCGGCGGCGGCACCGGCGACCTCAGGGACGAGCAGGGGCGGGTGGGGGCAGACGGCGGCGGCGACCAGTGGCACGGGTCCAACCTATCCGTAACCCCCGGTGCGTCCCCGCGCCGATCCGGTCATCGAGGCGCTACGACACCGTATGGTCACGGTCGACGACAGGCGCTCGACACGGACGGGGGCGGACCTGTGACAATGCCGGGAGTAACTTTGCTGCGCCGTGGCGGCGATCGAGGGGGCAGCCCCGTCGACGCCGGGAGAACGAGGATGGGCACATGAGCGACTGGACTGCCTTCGGACGGGTGGACGCGGACGGCACCGTCTACGTCAAGACCGCCGAGGGCGAGCGGGTGGTCGGATCCTGGCAGGCGGGCGCCCCGGAGGAGGGGCTGGCCCACTTCGCCCGGCGCTTCGCCGACCTGGTTACGGAGGTGGACCTGACCGAGGCCCGGCTCAACTCGGGCGCGGCGGACGCCGGCCACTCGCTGACCACGATCCGGCGGATCCGCGCCTCGCTGGCCGAGGCGCACGTGGTCGGCGACATCGACGCGCTGGCCGCGCGCCTGGACAAGCTGGCCGGGGTGGCCGAGGAGAAGGCCGGCGAGGCCAAGGCGGCCCGGGACGCCGCCCGGGGCGAAGCGCTGGCCCGCAAGACCGCCCTGGTCGAGGAGGCCGAGAAGCTGGCCGCCGAGTCGACCGGCTGGAAGACCGCCGGGGACCGGCTCAAGGAGATCCTCGACGAGTGGAAGACCATCCGCGGGGTCGACAAGAAGACCGACGGGGAGCTGTGGAAGCGGTTCGCCGCCGCCCGTGACGCGTTCACCCGCCGCCGGGGCGCCCACTTCGCCTCGCTGGACCAGCAGCGCAAGCAGGCGCAGACGGTCAAGGAGGAGCTGGTCACCGAGGCCGAGAAGCTGAAGGACTCGTCGGACTGGGCGATCACCGCCAACCAGCTCAAGGACCTGATGACCCAGTGGAAGGCCGCTCCGCGGGCGTCCAAGGAGGCCGAGCAGAAGCTCTGGGAACGGTTCCGCGCCGCGCAGGACCACTTCTTCACCCGGCGCAGCGAGGTCTTCTCCGCCCGGGACAACGAGCAGCGGGCCAACCTGGAGCGCAAGCAGGCCCTGCTCGCCGAGGCCGAGGCACTCGACGTCGACGGCGACCCGAAGGGTGCCCAGGCGAAGCTGCGGGAGATCCAGGCGCAGTGGCACGAGGCCGGTCGGGTGCCCCGCGAGGCGGCCGCCGGGCTGGAGCGCCGGCTGCGCGTCGTGGACGACAAGGTCCGCGAGGTCATGGACTCGGCGTGGCGGCGGACCACCAAGGAGGACAGCCCGCTGCTCGCCCAGATGCGGTCGCAGGTCGCCGAGGCCGAGGAGCGGCTGACCCGCGCCCGGGCCGCCGGTGACGCCCGCCGGATCAAGGAGGCCGAGCAGGCGCTCGCCTCGAAGCGGCAGTTCCTCCAGCTGGCCGAGCAGGCCAGCTGACCCGCCCCACCCCGGCAGCCCCCGGTCCCGCCATGG